>JABDKZ010000085.1 GCA_013001935.1 Maribacter sp. | reverse complement strand
ATTCACAGTTCTCACTGCAAATAACACAACAGAAATACCCCTCGGTAATACTGCATTTTACTTCCGAATTCAAATAAGAAAAGAAAAGCCAATAAAAAAACCCATGAACAAAATTCATGGGTTTTTTTAATTTATGCCTCTCCTGTGGGACCAAAATTAATTGGTATCGGAGGTTGTTCGTAATCCTTGATTGTACCATGGGCTTTTTCAAATCGACTTACATTATCACCCAAGGCCTTTAAGAATTTTTTGGCGTGTTGTGGTGTAAGCACTATTCTACTTTTGACCTTAGCCTTTGGAGCACCCGGCATCATACTGATAAAGTCTACTACAAATTCAGAAACTGAATGGTTAATGATCGCCAAATTGGAATACGTTCCTTCGGCTGTCTTTTCATCCAACTCAATATTAATCTGTTTTTGTTTTTGATCTTTATCGCTCATGATTATCAATTAAAATTTCAAGGCTTCTTTACGAGCCATGATTTCATCGTATTCCTCCTTAGAACCAACAATTATGCTTTCATAGTCCCGCATACCGGTACCTGCCGGTATTTTATGACCTACGATTACATTTTCCTTTAAGCCTTCCAAGGTATCAACCTTACCACTTACAGCGGCTTCGTTCAATACTTTTGTTGTTTCTTGGAATGAGGCCGCAGAAATAAACGATTTGGTCTGTAATGACGCTCTCGTAATTCCCTGCAAAATTGGCGTAGCAGTTGCAGCCACGGCATCCCGGGCCTCTGCCAATGCCTTATCAGCTCTTCTAAGTACTGAATTTTCATCCCGTAATTCGCGCGCTGTTATGATCATACCTGGTTTTAAATTCTCTGATTCACTGGCTTCAAGAACGACTTTCTTTCCAAATATTTGGTCATTTTCACTTATGAAATCAGATTTATGCACTAATTGATTTTCTAGGAAAATTGTATCTCCCGGATCTTCAATACGTACTTTTCTCATCATTTGTCTAACCACAACTTCAAAATGCTTGTCGTTGATCTTCACACCTTGCAAGCGATATACTTCTTGCACCTCATTTACCAAATACTGTTGTACGGCTGATGGTCCTTTTATCGAAAGAATATCCTCAGGGGTTATTGATCCATCAGATAGCGGCATACCAGCACGCACATAATCATTTTCCTGTACCAAGATCTGATTGGATAATTTAACCAAATATTTCTTGATCTCACCCAATTTGGATTCAATGATGATCTCTCGGTTACCTCTTTTTATCTTACCGAAAGAAACTACACCATCAATCTCAGAAACTACTGCCGGATTTGATGGATTACGTGCTTCGAACAATTCGGTTACTCTTGGAAGTCCACCAGTAATATCACCGGCTTTTGCCGATTTACGTGGAATTTTAACCAAAGTCTTTCCTTCTTTGATCTTATCCCCATCATCTACCATAAGGTGAGAACCTACAGGGAGGTTATATGATCGCGTTACCTCATCTTTACTGTTCATGATCAATAAAGTAGGTATGAGCTTCTTGTTTCTGGATTCAGAGATCACTTTCTCCTGGAAACCGGTTTGCTCATCGATTTCTACCTGATAAGTAACACCTTGCTCTATGTTCTCGTAAGCGATTTTACCTGGGAATTCAGAAACGATTACACCGTTATAGGGATCCCATTGACAAACGACATCGCCATTTTTGATTTTTGCGCCATTTTTAATAAACAACTGCGAACCATACGGAATGTTATTTGTACTTAAGGTTATTCCGGTATTAGGATCAACAATCTTTATCTCGGAAGTCCTTGAAATTACAATATTAGCTGCTTTGCCATCACCATCTTCACCTTTTACCGTTCTAAGATCTTCTATTTCGGCAGTACCATCAAATTTAGCAACCAATTTATTATCCTCGGAAATGTTCCCTGCGATACCACCCACGTGGAATGTACGCAGTGTTAACTGAGTACCTGGTTCCCCGATCGATTGTGCTGCTACAACCCCAACGGCTTCACCCCTTTGTACCATTTTATTTGTAGAAAGATTTCTTCCATAACACTTGGCACAGATACCTTTTTCAGCTTCACAAGTCAATGCAGAGCGTACTTCGATTTTCTCAACTGGAGATGCTTCAATATTCTTGACATCGGCCTCCAAAATTTGCTGACCTGCGGTTAATAACAGCTCGTCGGTAAGTGGATTGTGTACATCATGTAACGAAACCCTTCCTAGAATTCTTTCACCCAAAGTCTCAACGACCTCTTCGTTTTTCTTTAAGGATTCAACAGCGATACCTCGTAATGTTTCACAATCATCAATATTGATAATAACATCTTGGGAGACATCGACCAATCTACGTGTCAAATAACCAGCATCGGCCGTTTTCAAGGCCGTATCCGCTAGTCCTTTACGTGCACCGTGCGTCGAGATGAAATATTCCAAAATCGATAGCCCCTCCTTAAAATTGGAAAGAATCGGGTTTTCAATAATTTCACCGCCACCAGCGGTAGATTTTTTAGGCTTGGCCATTAACCCACGCATACCTGTTAACTGACGAATCTGTTCTTTAGAACCCCTCGCACCTGAATCTAACATCATATACACTGAGTTAAAGCCTTGTTGATCTTCGCGAATACGCTTCATTGCCAATTCGGTCAACATAGCGTTTGTCGAAGTCCAAACATCAATTACCTGGTTGTAACGTTCATTATTGGTAATTAGACCCATATTATAGTTGGCCATAATACCATCGACTTGCACATTGGCCTCATCGATCATTGAATGTTTCTCCGGTGGAATGATAATATCGCCCAAACTAAAGGAAAGTCCCCCTTTAAAAGCGAATTCATATCCCATGGTCTTAATCTTATCCAAAAACTCGGCGGTGGTGGGGACATCTGTAACGGCAAGAATCTTACCGATAATATCCCTCAATGACTTTTTATTCAAAACGTCATTAATGTAACCAGCCGCTTCAGGAACTTCCATATTGAACAATACTCTACCCACTGTTGTTGGTATGATTTGATTCACCAACTCCCCTTCTTCATTAAAATCCTTAGCTCGTACTTTTATTCCTGCATTTAGGTTGACCCTACCTTCGTTAAAGGCAATTTCAACCTCTTCATAGGAGTAAAAAGTTAATCCTTCCCCTATAACAGGTACCTCTTTGGTAGACTTTCTTTCTTTGGTCATATAATATAGTCCTAAGACCATATCCTGGGAAGGTACAGTAATAGGCGAACCATTTGCAGGGTTCAGGATATTATGTGACGCAAGCATCAACAATTGCGACTCTAAAATAGCTTCTGGTCCCAATGGTAAGTGAACTGCCATTTGGTCACCATCAAAATCGGCATTAAACGCGGTACAGACCAAAGGATGGAGACGAATAGCCTTACCTTCGATTAATTTTGGCTGAAATGCCTGAATACCTAACCTGTGCAATGTAGGGGCGCGATTCAATAACACTGGATGCCCTTTAAGAACATTTTCCAATATGTCCCAAACCACAGGTTCTTTCTTATCTATTATTTTCTTAGCTGACTTAACGGTCTTAACAATACCTCTTTCTATTAATTTACGAATTACAAAAGGTTTGTAAAGTTCAGCGGCCATATCTTTTGGCAAACCACATTCGAATAAGTTCAATTCCGGTCCGACAACGATTACCGAACGCGCTGAATAATCAACACGTTTTCCTAAAAGGTTTTGACGGAATCGTCCTTGTTTGCCTTTTAATGAATCAGAGAGTGATTTTAAAGGTCTATTGGATTCTGTCTTTACAGCAGATGCTTTTCTAGTATTGTCAAATAAAGAATCAACTGATTCTTGAAGCATTCGCTTCTCATTCCTAAGAATTACTTCTGGTGCTTTTATCTCAACCAATCGCTTAAGTCGATTGTTCCTGATAATTACCCTTCTGTATAAATCATTTAAATCTGAAGTAGCAAAACGACCACCATCCAAAGGTACCAAGGGACGTAATTCTGGTGGAATAACCGGAACTACTTTCATAATCATCCATTCAGGTCTATTGTCCCTATTATCCTGGGATTCCCTTAACGCTTCAACAACCTGAAGACGCTTTAACGCCTCGGTTTTACGCTGTTTTGATGTCTCCGTATTGGCTTTATGCCTTAATTCGTAAGACAACTCCTTAAGGTCTATACGTGCCAATAAATCAATAAGGCATTCCGCACCCATTTTTGCAATGAACTTATTAGGGTCAGCATCTTCCAAATATTGATTCTCTTGTGGAATTGTTTCCAAGATGTTCAAATATTCCTCTTCTGTCAAGAAATCCATCTTATTCACCTCTTCCCCCTCCGGGCCTTTGGCAACACCAGGTTGAATTACCACATAACGCTCATAGTAAATGATCATATCCAATTTCTTGGAGGGCAATCCTAAAAGATATCCGATTTTATTTGGTAAGGAGCGGAAATACCAAATATGGGCAACTGGGACCACTAGATTGATGTGTCCTACCCTATCTCTACGGACTTTCTTCTCGGTAACCTCAACCCCACAACGATCACAAACAATACCACGGTAACGAATTCTTTTGTATTTACCGCAAGCACATTCATAATCTTTTACAGGCCCAAAAATCCTTTCGCAGAAAAGACCGTCGCGCTCTGGCTTATGTGTTCTATAGTTTATAGTTTCTGGCTTTAAGACTTCGCCCCTTGACTCTGCCAATATGGCTTCGGGAGATGCCAAACCAATTGAAATCTTATCAAACCTTTTTTGTGGTGTATTATCGTGTATTCTAGCCATAATGTACTATGCTACTAAATTATAATGTGTGTGTTAAACTATTCTTCCAATCGTATATCCAAGCCCAAACCTTTAAGTTCGTGCATTAATACATTGAAAGATTCTGGTAAACCAGGTTCTGGCATTGTCTCGCCCTTAACGATTGACTCATACGTTTTGGCCCTACCGATTACATCATCAGACTTCACTGTCAATATTTCACGCAAGGTTGCCGATGCACCGTATGCTTCAAGTGCCCAAACTTCCATCTCACCAAAACGCTGACCACCGAATTGTGCTTTACCACCTAATGGTTGTTGCGTAATCAATGAGTAAGGTCCTATTGAACGTGCGTGCATCTTATCATCTACCATGTGTCCTAATTTCAACATGTAGATAACACCAACAGTCGCGGCTTGGTCAAAACGTTGACCCGTACCACCATCATAAAGATAGGTATGTCCATATCTTGGGATACCCGCTGCATCAGTATCGGCATTGATTTCTTCAAGAGTAGCACCATCAAAAATTGGCGTTGCATACTTTTTACCTAATTTAAGGCCCGCCCAACCAAGAACGGTTTCATAAATCTGGCCAATATTCATACGTGAGGGTACACCTAATGGGTTTAGGACAATATCAACCGGGGTACCGTCTTCCAAAAATGGCATATCTTCCTGACGTACGATTCTTGAAACAATACCTTTATTACCATGACGGCCAGCCATTTTATCACCAACTTTAAGCTTGCGCTTTTTGGCAATGTATACCTTGGCCAATTTCATGATACCAGCAGGTAATTCATCACCTACCGAAATGGTAAACTTATCTCTTCTCAAGTTTCCTTGAAGGTCATTAAGTTTAATTTTATAGTTATGCAATAAATCTACTACTGAATGATTTGTGTCTTTGTCAGTCGTCCAAGTTCCGGCTACCAAATGGGCGAAATCATCTACAGAGTTTAACATCTTCATGGTATACTTCTTCCCTTTTGGAAGCACTTCTTCTCCTAAATCGTTCAAAACACCTTGCGATGTCTTTCCACTTATCAAGGTGTAAAGTTTTTCTACCAGAACATCCTTTAACTGTTGAAATTTCACTTCGTATTCCATTTCCAAATTGGAAATGGCTTCCTTGTCCTCAGAACGCTTACGCTTATCTTTAATTGACCTTGAGAATAATTTCTTATCGATAACGACTCCTCTCAAGGAAGGGGATGCTTTTAATGAAGCATCTTTTACATCACCCGCTTTGTCACCAAAAATCGCGCGAAGCAGCTTTTCCTCCGGAGTTGGGTCTGACTCACCTTTTGGTGTAATCTTACCGATTAAAATATCTCCAGGCTTAACTTCGGCACCAATACGGATCATTCCATTTTCATCAAGGTCTTTTGTTGCCTCTTCAGAAACGTTTGGAATATCATGTGTTAATTCCTCTGCACCTAGTTTCGTATCCCTAACTTCCAATGCATATTCATCAACATGGATGGAAGTAAAAATATCTTCTCGAACAACTTTTTCAGAAATCACAATGGCATCCTCAAAGTTATATCCTTTCCAAGGCATGAAGGCCACAGTAAGGTTTCTACCTAAGGCCAATTCTCCTTTTTCGGTGGCATAACCTTCACATAGAACCTGACCTTTTTTAACTTTATCGCCTTTTTTAACAATAGGTTTTAAGTTGATGCTCGTTCCTTGGTTCGTCTTTCTAAACTTAACCAAGTTATAGGTCTTCTCATCCTCATCAAAACTTATCAATCGTTCAGCATCGTTTCTTTTGTACTTAATAGTGATTTTTTGGGAATCAACATATTCTATGGTTCCATCACCTTCGGCATTGATCAATACCCTTGAATCAGAAGCTACTTGCCTTTCAAGACCCGTACCTACAATCGGTGATTGCGGTTTCAATAAAGGAACAGCCTGGCGCATCATGTTAGACCCCATCAAAGCACGGTTAGCATCATCATGTTCCAAGAAAGGAATCAAGGAAGCTGAGATCGAAGCTATCTGGTTAGGGGCAACATCGGTATAGTTTACTTCTTTTGGTTCTACAACCGGGAAATCACCTTCTTCACGGGCAATAACCTTTTCCGAATCAATTGCTCCATTCGCTTTGAGTGGAATGTTCGCTTGGGCAATTTTCATTCCTTCCTCTTCCTCTGCGCTTAGGTACATATACTCTTTAGTATCTACTTTAGAGCCAGTAACCTTGCGATAAGGAGTTTCCAAGAAGCCCATAGGATTCACTTTTGCAAAAACTGCAAGAGAAGAAATCAGACCAATATTGGGTCCTTCAGGGGTTTCAATAGGGCATAATCTCCCATAATGTGTATAATGAACATCACGAACCTCGAAACCTGCTCTTTCCCTTGATAAACCACCAGGTCCTAATGCAGATAATCTACGTTTGTGCGTAATCTCAGCCAATGGGTTTGTTTGGTCCATGAACTGGGAAAGCTGGTTTGTACCAAAAAATGAGTTGATTACTGAAGAAAGTGTTTTCGCATTGATCAAATCAATTGGGGTAAACACCTCATTATCACGAACATTCATACGCTCACGAATGGTTCTGGCCATACGTGCCAAACCTACGCCGAACTGAGAAGATAACTGCTCGCCTACTGTTCTAACACGACGTTTGGAAAGGTGATCAATATCATCAATCTCAGCTTTGGAATTGATGAGCTCGATTAAATATTTGATAATCGTTATGATATCTTCCTTGGTCAAGACCTGCTTGTCCATACCTATATCCAATCCTAATTTCTTGTTCATTCCATAACGACCAACTTCACCTAGGTTGTAACGTTGGTCAGAAAAGAACAACTTGTCAATTATACCACGAGCCGTTTCCTCATCGGGCGGTTCTGCATTACGCAATTGACGATATATATGTTCTACTGCCTCTTTCTCAGAGTTTGTAGGATCTTTTTGCAGTGTATTGTGGATAATTGAATAATCTGATTTGGCAGTACTCTCTTTATGCAAAAGAATAGTTTTAACATCAGTTCCCAATATCTCTTCAATATGGTCTTTTTCTAAAACGGTATCACGATCTATAATAATCTCGTTTCTTTCAATTGAAACTACTTCTCCTGTATCTTCATCCACAAAATCTTCATGCCATGTATTCAATACCCTTGCAGCCAATTTGCGACCCAATACTTTCTTAAGACCGGCTTTTGAAACCTTAACCTCTTCTGAAAGGTCAAAAATCTCTAATATATCCTTATCACTTTCAAAACCAATGGCCCTGAACAATGTGGTTACCGGTAATTTTTTCTTTCTATCAATATAAGCGTACATAACGCCATTGATATCGGTTGCAAATTCTATCCAAGACCCCTTGAAAGGAATAACCCTTGCGGAGTACAATTTTGTACCATTGGCATGGAATGATTGTCCAAAGAATACACCAGGTGAGCGGTGCAATTGTGATACAACCACTCGTTCTGCACCATTGATGACAAACGTACCACTAGGCGTCATATAAGGAATTGTACCTAAGTACACATCTTGTACGATCGTTTCAAAATCCTCGTGTTCAGGATCGGTACAATATAATTTTAACCTAGCTTTTAACGGAACGCTATAGGTAAGGCCACGCTCAATACATTCTTGGATGGAATATCGTGGTGGATCTATAAAATAATCTAGAAATTCCAACACAAACTGGTTACGTGTGTCTGTAATTGGAAAGTTCTCCATGAAGGTGTTATACAATCCTTCAGTGCCCCTTTGATCAGATTTGGTTTCAAGTTGGAAAAAATCTTGAAATGATTTAATCTGAATGTCCAAGAAATCCGGATATTCCGGTGTGTTCTTAGCGGATGCAAAATTTATTCTCTCAGTCTGATTTGTTAACATCTATGGACAAAATTTTGATCGTGAATACTAATAGGTGGTATATAACTTTATATACTTTATGCATAAAAGGGCTTAGGTCTAACCACAAATAATGGTAAGACCTAAACCCAAAGTGTTATGGTAGTTGCGACTATTTAAGCTCAACTTCTGCTCCTGCTTCTTCCAATGATTTTTTAATACCTTCAGCTTCGTCTTTAGAAACACCTTCCTTAACGGCTTTAGGTGCGCTATCAACGATATCCTTGGCATCCTTTAATCCTAGACCGGTTAATTCCTTTACCAATTTAACAACTGCCAATTTTGATTGTCCTGCAGCGGTCAACACTACATCGAATTCTGTTTGTTCCTCAGCGGCTTCACCACCTTCAGCACCACCACCACCAGCGGCAACGGCTACTGCAGCAGCTGCAGGCTCGATACCATATTCATCTTTTAATATATCAGCCAACTCGTTTACCTCTTTTACGGTCAAGTTAACCAATTGTTCTGCGAAATCTTTTAAATCTGCCATTTTTCTATCGTTTAATAAAATTTTAAAATATAATTGTTTAAGTGCGTACTATTCTTTTTCTGATAATGTTTTTAAGATACCTGCAAGTTTACCTCCACCGGATTTAAGACCAGAAATAACATTCTTGGCTGGTGATTGTAACAAGCCAATAATTTCACCGATCATCTCCTCTTTGGATTTAATACTTACCAGAGTATCTAATTTGTCATCACCAACAAATATGGCTTCCTCAACGAAAGCACCTTTCAACAAAGGTTTATCAGACTTTTTTCTAAATGTCTTGATAAGTTTTGCCGGACCATTTCCTGCTTCGGCGAACATCAAGGATGTATTGCCTTTCAAAACTTCTGGAAGTTCCCCGAAATCTTTTTCAGAGGCTTCCATTGCTTTAGCAAGAAGTGTATTCTTAACTACTGAAAGTTTAACATTGGCCTTGAAACACGCTCTTCTTAAGTTTGAAGTCGTGCCCGCATCCAACCCTGAAATATCAGCTAAATAAATAGTTGAATTTTCAGCTAACTGAGCAGTTAAATCTTCTATAACGATTAATTTTTCTTCTCTTGTCATAATTAAGTTTTTGAACTACCAGTTAATTAAACTGTTTTTGGATCAAGTTGAATACTTGGGCTCATGGTACTTGACATGAAAATGCTTTTCATGTAAACTCCCTTAGATGCGGAAGGTTTTAATTTGTTCAAGGTATCCAGTAACTCTTGAGCATTCCCTGCAATTTTATCGACTGAAAAAGAAGCTTTTCCAATCGCTGCGTGTACAATACCCGTTTTATCTACTTTGAAATCAATTTTACCCGCCTTCACTTCAGATACCGCCTTGGCAATATCCATAGTAACCGTACCTGTTTTTGGATTGGGCATTAATCCCCTTGGTCCTAAAACACGGCCTAAAGGTCCTAATTTACCCATGACGCTTGGCATGGTGATAATTACATCAACATCGGTCCAACCGCCTTTGATTTTGTCCAAAAATTCATCTAACCCAACAAAATCGGCACCGGCCTCTTTAGCCTCTGCTTCTTTATCTGGGGTCACCAAAGCCAAAACCTTGACATCCTTACCTGTACCGTGTGGTAGTGTAACAACCCCACGAACCATCTGATTTGCCTTTCTTGGATCAACGCCCAAACGAACAGCTAAATCAATAGATGCATCAAATTTTGTATTGGTTATCTCTTTTACTAAAGCTGAACCCTCTTCAATCGAATAAAGTTTTTCCCTATCAATTTTAGCGTGGGCTTCTTTTTGCTTCTTTGTTAACTTTGCCATTTAATTGCTCTTTAAGATTTTAAAAAGGTCTCTTGCCTGATACCTTAAGACCCATAGATCGTGCTGTTCCTGCAACCATGCTCATCGCCGATTCTACAGTAAAAGCATTTAAATCAACCATTTTGTCCTCCGCTATCACTTTGACTTGATCCCAGGAAACATTTCCCGATTTGACTCTGTTAGGTTCGCCAGATCCTTTTTTAATCTTAGCTGCTTCCAAAAGTTGAACTGCCGCTGGCGGTGTCTTTACGATGAAGTCAAAAGACTTATCTTTATATACCGTGATAACAACTGGTAATACTTTACCCGGTTTATCCTGTGTACGTGCATTAAACTGCTTACAGAATTCCATGATGTTAACACCGGCAGCACCTAAGGCGGGTCCAACCGGTGGCGATGGATTCGCTGCACCTCCCCTAACTTGTAGCTTAACTACTTTACCTACTTCTTTTGCCATTGTTTAAAATTAAATTGAAAGTGTGTCTTTAGGAAGCAACACAACTTTTAAATATGTAACAATATTTTTATACTTTTTCTACTTGCATATAACTCAATTCCAATGGTGTCTTTCTTCCGAAAATTTTAACCATTACTTCAAGTTTACGCTTTTCTTCATTTATTTTTTCAACAGTACCATTGAATCCATTAAATGGGCCATCAATAACCTTTACTGTTTCACCATGAACGAATGGTATCGCAACACTATCAGTGCTTAATGCCATTTCGTCAACTTTCCCTAACATACGATTGACCTCTGATTTTCTTAGAGGAACCGGATCACCACCTTTTGTTTCACCCAAAAACCCAATTACATTGGTTATTGAACGAATAATATGTATCATCTCTCCACCCAAATTGGCTTTGATCATAATATATCCAGGGAAATACACCCTTTCCTTGTTTATTTTTTTGCCATTCCTGATTTGAATGACCTTTTCAGTAGGCACCAAAACATCTTCTAAATAGTCAGAAAAACCAAGCCTAGCCACCTCACTCTCGATGTAGCCCTTGATTTTATTCTCCTGACCACTCACAGCTCTTACCACATACCATTTCTTTTCCAATACTTCTGACATAAGGCCCGACTTAATTTAAAATGTTGCTGAAATAAAGTTTGATCAATTTACTGAAGACTGTATCAACGCCCCAGGTGGCAAGTGCAAATAGTACAGAGAAAACCGCGACTATGACCATTAGGTTCGATGATTCGGCCTTTGATGGTAAGGTCACATTATTCCTTAATTCTTCAATTGATTCCTTAATATAAGTCAACATTTGCTTTACCCTTTAATATGAAATGAAAGAACATTCTACATGAACTTCATTGATTTTCTATCTCCTCTTTTTAGCACGGGAGGAGAGGCTCGAACTCCCGACACCTGGTTTTGGAGACCAGTGCTCTACCAACTGAGCTACACCCGTTTCTATTTACATTGAAAGGTATCCCGCTTAAAGCGGGACACCTTGAATGCAAAATTGTATAGTATAATTCTAATCTAAAATCTTGGTTACCTGACCGGCACCTACTGTTCTACCACCTTCACGGATAGCAAAACGTAGACCTACGCTCAATGCGATTGGCTGAATCAAATCTACAGTAATGGTAAGGTTATCTCCAGGCATTACCATTTCAACTCCGCTTGGAAGTGCAATATTACCAGTAACATCAGTGGTTCTTACATAGAATTGTGGACGGTAATTATTATGGAATGGTGTGTGACGACCACCTTCTTCTTTCTTAAGGATATAAACCTCAGCTTCAAATTTAGCATGTGGCTTAACAGAGCCTGGCTTACAAATTACCATACCTCTGCTAATCTGTGACTTTTCAATACCTCTTAATAAGATACCAACATTATCACCAGCTTCACCCCTGTCCAATATTTTACGGAACATTTCAACACCAGTTACGGTAGAAGTTAATTTCTCAGCTCCCATACCAATGATATCAACAGGGTCTCCAGTATTCGCGATTCCTGTTTCAATACGACCTGTAGCAACAGTACCACGACCCGTAATAGTGAAAACATCTTCAACCGGCATTAAGAAATCCTTTTCAACATCCCTTTTAGGCAATTCAATCCACTCATCTACAGCGTTCATCAATTCCATTACAGTATCAACCCATTTTTGCTCACCGTTAAGTGCACCAAGGGCAGAACCGGAAATAACAGGACCGTTATCACCATCATACTCGTAGAAAGAAAGCAATTCCCTTATTTCCATTTCAACAAGCTCTAAAAGCTCTTCATCATCAACCATGTCAACTTTGTTCATGAAAACAACCATTCTTGGAATACCAACCTGACGTCCTAATAGTATGTGCTCACGAGTTTGAGGCATAGGACCATCAGTTGCCGCGACAACCAAGATAGCACCATCCATTTGAGCAGCACCAGTTACCATGTTCTTAACGTAATCCGCGTGACCTGGACAATCTACGTGCGCATAGTGACGGTTAGCAGTTTGGTATTCAACGTGTGATGTGTTGATGGTTATACCTCTTTCTTTTTCTTCAGGAGCATTATCGATTGAATCGAAATCTCTCTTTTCTGAAAGCCCTGCATTTGCTAAAACTGTTGTTATAGCAGCAGTCAATGTAGTTTTTCCGTGATCTACGTGTCCAATGGTACCTATATTTAAGTGCGGTTTGGAACGATCAAAAGTTTCCTTTGCCATTTTTAATGAATTTTAATCTTAGTTTATATTAGTGTACAATTATTTGCCAATATTGAGCCAACGACGAGATTTGAACTCGTGACCTCTTCCTTACCAAGGAAACGCTCTACCCCTGAGCTACGTCGGCTTGTTGGGTTTCAGGTTGATGTTACACGCTTATGGGCGAACCAAAACAACATCGAACTTACAACAAACGTTAACCCAAGGTCTTTGAGCATTAGCCCAAGTAATTCTTGGATTTGCTCAGGATAAATACTACGATCTATCCTAAATCTTTGTTCATTAATTAAAGAATTATCTCCTTTAAAATCAGAGCGGGAGACCGGGTTCGAACCGGCGACATTCAGCTTGGAAGGCTGACGCTCTACCAACTGAGCTACTCCCGCATTTTTATTCTCAAAATTTCAATTTTTAAATCCCGTAAAACAGAATTTAAATCCAGTTCAAACGTATTGAACCTACAATCCATCAGAATTCATACAATTTGAAATCCTGATTTAGGCGCTAAAAAATGTTGTGGGGAGAGCAGGATTCGAACCTGCGAAGACATAGTCAGCAGATTTACAGTCTGCCCTCGTTGGCCGCTTGAGTATCTCCCCGATACCTTATTTTAAAGAACTTTCGAGCCGATGGAGGGACTCGAACCCACGACCTGCTGATTACAAATCAGCTGCTCTAGCCAGCTGAGCTACATCGGCCTATCAACACTTTTTTACGCATAAAAAAGTCCGCTATTTCTAACGGACTGCAAATGTATATATTTATTTGTTTAAACAAAATTAATTTCACAAAATTTTAATCACACCTTGACCCGCTGCATTTCTTTGATTTTCTTCAATTTTCTTTCCAAAGAATTGCAGGCAGAATCCAATGCTTCTTCAAAGGTTTTGCATTGTTTTTTGACAACAAATTTATCTTTGGGAACATTTAACTTGATCTCTACAATCTTATTCTCTTTAGAACTGGTATTCTCCACTTTTAAAAATACGTCCGAGCTTATCACCCTATCGTAAAAGGTCTCTAATTTATCCATTCTATTTTGAACAAATTCTAAAAGCTTTCTATCTGCATTGAAATTTACTGATTGAGCGTTTACTTTCATAGATTAATGATTTATTATGTTAAACGATGTAAATTGACCTCATAATTTTTTACCCCTAGGGTGGGCTGATGAATGTATTTTTTTAAGTTCAGCAATACTATTATGTGTATAAATTTGGGTCGAAGCTAAACTTGAGTGGCCTAACAATTCTTTTACTGAATTGAGATCCGCGCCTTTATTAAGCAAATGGGTTGCGAAGGTATGTCGCAATATATGTGGACTCCTTTTTACCTTGGAAGACACCTTACTAAAATACCCATTTATAATTCTATAAACAAGGGTTTCATATATTTTATTGCCCGATTTGGCCAGAAAAACAAACTCCTTATCCCTAATATTTTCCAAGCTGTTCCTGTATGAAAAATAAGATAAAAACAAATCTAGAGTAGGTGCTAACAAAGGAATAACCCTTTCCTTATTTCGTTTACCTAGTACCTTTATGGTTTGACCGCTAAGGTCAACGTCAATTATCCTGAGGTTAATGAGCTCTGTGCGTCTAATTCCTGTGGCGTAAAGCAATTCAATGATTAATTTATCACGCCTTCCTTCAAAACTATCCTCAAAAGGCAACTGAGACAGGATTTGCTGCATTTCTTCTTCAGAAAACGGAACCTCAACTTTTTTCGAGGTCTTTAACGCTTTGTGTTTAGCTAAAGGATTGGTATCAATACTGCCTATTTTTTGTAGAAATTTATAATAGGCTTTTAAGGAAGCAACTTTTCTATTTACTGATCTGTTCGAGATATCGGCATTCACAAGAGATACAATCCAATTCCTAATAATAGGGTATTCAATAGCATTTAAATGCTTTAGGTCATATTCATCAAGACAAAAATCTGCAAAAGACTGAATATCATTCTTGTAGGCACTTGCCGTATGCTGGGAATAATTTTTCTCAAGAAGCAAATAAGAAATAAATGATTGCAACGACATATAGCAAAGTTACTAAAGTTGTCTTAGCTATAATAGAAAATGAAAAAATCCCATTTTAATAATGGGATTTTTCCAATAATTGTACACTATAATAACAGATTTTAGATTTCTTCTTGATCTCTTAAACCTTGAATGTATTGTGCTTTCTGAATCTGAGCTCTTCGTGTTACTGAAGGTTTAGTAAATTGCTGACGTTTGCGCAATTGACGCATGGTACCCGTCTTATCGAACTTTCGCTTGAAGCGCTTTAAAGCTCTATCTATGTTCTCTCCTTCTTTAATCGGTATTATTAACATATGCTACAACCTCCTTTCTTTAGTGATTAGGGGTGCAAATATAAAGTGAATTAATGAAATAGGCCGCAACTATTTTAAAATATTTTTTGAGATGACAACTTTTTGTATTTCTGTTGTGCCCTCACCTATGGTACAAAGCTTTGAATCACGATAAAACTTCTCAACAGGAAAATCTTTGGTGTAACCATAACCGCCATGTATTTGCACTGCCTCATTGGCTATTTTAACACATACCTCTGATGCGTACATTTTACTCATTGCGCTTAATTGAGTCATTTTACGACCCTCATTCTTTAAAAAAGCAGCCTTGTGCAACAACACTTCAGAAGCCTCTATCTCGGTGGCCATATCGGCAAGTTTGAAAGAAATGCCCTGGAATTCACTAATGGGTTTTCCAAATTGAACACGCTCTTTTGAATACTTGAGTGCAGCTTCATAAGCTCCTTTGGAAATTCCAAGAGACAATGCGCCAATGGAGATTCGACCACCATCCAAAACTTTCATTGATTGTACAAAACCGTCACCGATATCACCTAATCGGTTGGCATCGGATACGCTGCAATTATTGAATATCAACTCCGCGGTTTCACTGGCACGCATTCCCAATTTATCCTCTTTTTTTCCACTGGAAAAACCAGGGGTACCTTTTTCAATTACAAAAGCAGACATACCATGACTGTCGCCTTTTTCACCAGTTCTGGCAATAACTACAGCAATATCCCCGCTTATTCCGTGGGTAATAAAGTTCTTAGCACCATTTAATATCCAATGATCACCCTCTTTTCTCGCCGTAGTACTCATGCCACCGGCGTCTGAACCTGTATTGTGTTCTGTAAGACCCCAGGCACCAATCCACTCGGCAGATGCCAATTTGGGAATCCAACGCTGCTTTTGTTCCTCGTTACCAAAAGATAAAATATGGTTCGTACAGAGTGAATTATGGGCAGCGACAGACAAGCCTATGGAAGGATCAACTTTGGAGATTTCCTCAATGATAGCGATATATTCATGGTAACCTAGACCTGAACCCCCATATTCCTCTGGAACTAAAATCCCCATAAAACCCATCTCCCCGGCTTTCTTCATAAGCTCCACGGGAAAGGTTTGGGCTTCATCCCATTCCATTATATGCGGTCTTATATACTGCTCTGAAAACTTCTTGGCTGCCGAAGCGACATGCTCTTGGGTTTCAGAGTAATCAAAGCACATAGTATCTTTAAACATTGCAATTTTTTTTTAGAGGGACAAATATAATTCAATTCTATGGATCTTATCCTTTGGAAAATCCTCAATTTTTGTTAATTCGCCAAAGGAGGTTATTGAACCGTTTATCTTCCTGTAGGCAACTATATTAGCTGCAACATCATAACTTAAATAAATCAATTTGGAAATCTCCTCGGCAGATGCCTTATTGATATTAATTTTATTGATTTGAGGTTGGCTTAAAACCTTAAACCTTTCAAAAGTTCTTTCAACGACTTCAGGTTCCAATCCATAAACATCAAATAATTGGTCATCCACGATAAAACCTCCTAATCTGTTCCTGAATTTTACTATTCTATGCGATAATTTATCCCCAATTCCCCGTATGATTTTCAAGTCTTCAGCAGTGGCACTATTAAGATCTTTTATCTGATATGCTTCGCCGAACGCGTCCAATTCTTCCTCTTGATATGAGGTAATAGCGCTCTTACTCCTGCGCTTAGAATTGGTTTTAGTCCATTCAGGAAATTTGAAATAAGGAGAGATCAGCAGCAATAAAGAATCAGAAACTTGGGTGATCTTTTGAAATTCATCTGCATTATTCACAAATTCATTCTTTGCCCTAAAGACGTGTAACC
>JABDKZ010000080.1 GCA_013001935.1 Maribacter sp. | reverse complement strand
TTAGTGAAAAAGATTTGGATTCGGAATTTGATACTGTTTTTACCGATGTGCTCCAATCCGAGGCCAAACAAGAGCGTTTGGCAACGAACATTAAGAAATTGGCAATGCCAAATGCTACAAAGGATATTGTTGACGAAATAGAAAAATTGTTGTTAGAGTAGATGGGTCTGAAAGATATACATAACGTTTATTTTATAGGGATTGGCGGAATTGGTATGTCGGCCTTGGCTAGGTATTTTAAGTTCATAGAAAAGAATGTTGCCGGTTATGATAAAACTGAAACTCCTTTGACCCAAGAACTGGTTACGATGGGTATAGCGGTTCATTATAAGGATGATGTATCAGCAATAAATGACATATACAAGCATTCAGAAAGCACTTTAATCGTTTATACTCCAGCAGTACCAGATGATCATTCAGAATACCAATTTTTTATGGCCAATGGCTTTGATGTTAAAAAGCGATCGGAAGTATTGGGAATAATCACTAAAGATACATTTTGTTTCGCTGTTGCCGGAACCCATGGTAAAACAACTACCTCGAGTATTTTGGCACATTTGCTCAATGAGACAGGAACGTCATTTACTGCATTTTTAGGAGGTATTTCAGAAGACTTTAATAGTAACTTTTTATTTAAGGGATCAGCGTACTCGGTAGTTGAAGCTGATGAATTTGACCGATCTTTCTTGCGGCTATATCCAGATGTAGCCTGTGTTACTTCTATGGATGCCGACCATTTGGATATTTACGGCAGTAATGAGGAACTGACAAAATCGTTCAATGATTTTGTGGGTCAATTAAAACCGGGAGGTAAACTTTTCGTTAGAAATGGGCTACCCCTCAAAGGAACGACATATGGCATTGACGATGATTCGGATTATTGCATTCGAAACCTTAGAATAGAACATGGCACCTACATATTTGACTTGGGAACCCCTGAAACCGTTTTGACCGGGGTTAAATTCAACAAACCCGGAAGGCACAATCTGCTTAATGGGTTGGTCGCTTTTGCAATGGCGATAGAAGCTGGTTCCCAACCCTATCGGCTTGTTGAAGCCTTGGAAACCTTCAAGGGAGTACAGCGAAGATTTTCATATAAGATTAGGGCTGATAAGTTTATTTTTATCGACGATTACGCGCATCATCCTACAGAGATAAATGCCGTTTTTCAGGCTATTTCAGAGATGCATCCCAATAAGAAGGTCTTAGCGGTATTTCAACCTCATTTGTTTTCAAGAACTAAGGATTTTGCAAAAGAATTTGCAAAGAGTCTGGAAAAATTCGATGGTATTCTATTATTGGAAATCTATCCCGCTAGGGAAAAACCCCTACCAGGAATTACCTCGTCTTGGCTGTTGGATATGATTGAAAATGAGAATAAAAAATTAATTGAAAAAAGCATGATAATTCAGGAGGTAAAAGCCCAGAGCCCCGATATTTTAGTAACAATGGGTGCAGGTGATATAGGATTGGAAGTGCCAAGAATCAAAAAAGAATTTGAATATGCGAATTAATTGGAACTACATCAAAATGATAGCCCTTTTGCTGGTAATTACAGGGCTTTACGCGTTTTCTAACCAAAGAAGCGAAGCGAAAAAGGTTAAAGGGCTGAATATTAAGTTCATTGGAGATCAGAACCTTTACATCACAGAGGGAATGGTTAATAAATTGTTAATACAAAATTACGGGCACCTGAAAAATGTGCCCAAAGAAAAATTAGTTTTGAATACTATAGAGAAGGTCATTGAGGCCAATGAAATGGTGAAAAGCGCCCAAGTTTATCTTACTGTGAACGGTGAGCTTACGTCGAAAATCGAACAACGCAGGCCAATCGGACGAATTGAGGGGAATTCTAAATTTTATCTGGATGATGAAGGATTAAGTATGCCATTATCCATGAGTCATTCTGCCAGAGTTCCAATAATTACTGGGAAGATAACGGGTAAAAGTCTAGAGGATGTTTATGAGATTTTAAAGTACATAAACAATGATGATTTCTTGCGGAAAAATGTGATTGGTATCCATATTGAAGATGATGCAAAGTACCAATTGAAGTTTAGAATGGAGCAGTTTGTTGTGAATCTGGGCGGGGTTGATAATCTCGAAGAGAAGTTCAACAACTTTAAGGCATTTTATACGAAGGCAAATAAGGATGAGACCTTGGAAGACTATAATGTAGTCAGTTTAGAATTTAATAATCAAGTAGTGTGCACCAAAATTTAATATAGAAAATGGAACAGGATAAATATTCAGTTGGTTTAGATATCGGAACTACTAAAATCGTTGCCATTATTGGTAAGGAAAATGAATACGGGAAGATTGAAATACTTGGAATTGGTAGGTCAAAAAGCCTGGGTGTGCATCGGGGTGTTGTCAATAACATTACGCAAACCATTCAATCTATACAGCAAGCCGTGGAAGAGGCGGAAATAAATTCTGGATTAAAAATAGCTTCCGTAGTAGTAGGTATTGCAGGACAACATATTCGTAGTTTACAGCATAGCGATTATATAACCAGGGCAGATGCCGAAGAAGTTATCAATGAGGATGATCTGGACAGACTTTGCAATCAAGTGTACAAACTGGTAATGCTTCCCGGTGAGGAAATCATCCACGTGTTACCCCAGGAGTATAAAGTTGATGGGCAAGCGGAAATCAAAGAACCCATAGGAATGTATGGGGGAAGACTTGAAGCCAACTTTCATGTGGTGGTAGGCCAAGTTTCCTCGATTAAAAATGTGGGAAGATGCATAAAGAGTGCCGGTTTGGATTTGGGTAAAATTACACTTGAGCCTTTGGCGTCATCCGATGCGGTTTTGAGTCAGGAAGAAAAAGAGGCCGGTGTTGCTTTAATTGATATAGGAGGTGGCACGACCGATTTGGCTATTTTCAAAGACGGTATTATTAGGCATACTGCAGTAATTCCTTTTGGCGGTGGAGTCATCACTGAAGATATTAAGGAAGGTTGCTCTATTATTGAAAAGCAGGCAGAGCTGTTGAAAATAAAATTCGGGTCAGCATGGCCAGGGGAAAACAAGGATAATGAGATTGTCTCAATTCCGGGTTTAAGGGGCCGGGAACCAAAGGAAATTACCCTTAAAAACCTATCAAAGATAATTCATGCCAGGGTTGTTGAAATTGTTGAACAGGTATATGTCGAAATCAAGAATTACGGTCACGAAGAACAAAAGAAGAAATTGATTGCTGGAATCGTATTGACCGGTGGAGGAAGTCAACTAAAGCACCTAAAGCAATTGGTTGAATACATAACCGGAATGGACACAAGAATAGGGTACCCTAATGAGCACTTGGCAGGAGATACTGATGAGGCTGTGGCCAGTCCCTTATACGCCACCGCCGTTGGTCTTCTAATGAATGCCGTTAAGAATCATGGTAAGGAGATAGGCTTCAATAAAGATGAAGAGCAGCTAGAGGAAATGGCATATGCCGAGCATGATAAAGGGAATATGACCTCAGATAATCAAAGAAGTGAGCGAAAAACAGTATTTGATAAATGGTCTGAAAAATTAAAGGATTTTTTGGATAACGCAGAATAGCGTAGATATTATAAACACTATAAAACCAGTAAGATAAACAGTATGAGCAAGAACACCGAAATAGATAGTATCGCTTTTGATTTACCTAAGAATCAAAGTAATGTAATTAAGGTCATTGGTATTGGCGGCGGAGGAAGCAATGCCATTAACCATATGTTCCAGGCAGGAATTAACGGCGTTGATTTTGTGGTCTGTAATACAGACTCGCAAGCTTTGGAGAATAGCCCAGTTCCCAATAAAATACAGTTAGGCGTGTCACTGACCGAGGGATTAGGTGCAGGAGCAAATCCCGATGTTGGGGAACAGGCGGCTATAGAGAGTATGGAGGAAATAAAAGCTATGCTCGATAATACCACAAAAATGATATTCTTAACTGCTGGCATGGGTGGGGGAACAGGTACTGGTGCTGCTCCTGTAATTGCAAAGCAAGCCAAAGAAATGGATGTCCTTACAGTGGGGATAGTTACCATGCCCTTTCAGTTCGAAGGTAAGATGCGCTGTGAACAAGCCCAGTTGGGTATTGAGAAACTACGTGCAAATGTTGACTCGCTCATAGTCATAAATAATAATAAATTAAGGGAAGTTTACGGTAACTTAGGATTTAAAGCCGGATTCTCAAAAGCAGACGAAGTCTTGGCGACCGCAGCCCGAGGTATTGCCGAAGTCATAACACACCATTATACGCAAAACATAGATTTGCGAGATGCAAAAACCGTACTTTCAAATAGTGGTACCGCAATAATGGGTTCTGCTATGGCATCTGGTTCTTCAAGAGCCAATGAAGCTATCATGAAGGCATTGGATTCACCATTATTGAACGATAATAAGATTTCGGGCGCTAAGAATGTACTGTTGTTGATTGTTTCCGGATCACAGGAGATTACTATAGACGAAATTGGTGAAATAAACGATCATATCCAGGCAGAAGCCGGGCATGGAGCCAACATCATTATGGGCGTGGGTGAAGATGATGCCCTGGGGGAGGCGATTGCCGTTACGGTCATTGCCACAGGTTTTAATATGGACCAGCAAGACGACATAGTAAATACAGAATCCAAAAAAATTATTCACACGCTTGAAGAAGAACAAAAGGC
>JABDKZ010000062.1 GCA_013001935.1 Maribacter sp. | reverse complement strand
CGCGAATAACAATCTGAATGAACTCGGCAAACTTACGATAAGGCAGTTGATGCAATTCAAGGGCATTGGAGAGGCTAAAGCCGTTACAATCGCCGCTGCGTTGGAAATAGGGCGTAGAAGAAGAGGGGAGGAGGCGCAGAAAATCACAAAAATAGCGAGCAGCAAGGATGCTTTTGAGCTTTTGCAACCAGCTATGGGCGAATTGCCCCATGAGGAATTTTGGATCGTATATTTGAACAATTCAAACAGGGTAATGCATACGGCGCAGTTGAGTAAGGGAGGTATTACCGGTACCTTGGTCGATGTGCGTTTGGTAATGAAGCAGGCCTTGGAGTTAGGAACTGTAGCATTGATTTTGGCACATAATCACCCGTCGGGAGGTTTAAAACCCAGTGAAGCCGATAGGCTAATAACAGAGAAGCTTAAAAAGGCAGCTGTTGCATTGGATATAAAAGTTTTGGATCATTTGATCATAACCCAAAAGGATTACTTTAGTTTTGCTGATGAAAATATTTTATAATTCACGACCAATAAAGAGCAAATGTTACTGATATATACGCATAAAATAACACCTCGGTTTAGTTACGTTATGCGTCAGGTATTCACAAGAATTTTAGGAATTGAAATTTCTTTTACCACTAAAGTAGAGGATTTTATAAAACACTCCGGAGCCAAGATCACATATACCAAACAGCCCTTGCAAAATGAATTCTTTGTTAGAAGTAATGATTTACTGTTTGAGCAGGGAATTAATGATATTGAGATCAAGGTGTTAGAATGGGAAGGTGTTCCTTGTTTTTTTATAGCGAGTGAGAACAGCGCCATTCCTTTTGATATATTTTCAGCCAGTTTTTACTTGATTTCAAGATATGAGGAGTATCTGCCACATGTGAAGGATGTGCACGGTAGGTTTTCCCCTAAAGATAGTCTAGCCTATAAAAATAATTTCTTAAGACTCCCGGTTATAGACATTTGGGCCCATAAATTATTGGACAGGTTATTAGAACGTTTTCCAGACCTCGAAATCAAAAGAAAGTCATATAAATACACCTCAATAATTGATGTAACCTCCTCACATTGCTTTGCCCACCGGGGTTTCACCAGAAGTTTGGCGGGTTTGGTATTGGATTTGGGTAATTTTAGATTAAGGCGACTGTTCAATAGAATAGCGGTATGGTTTAATCCTAAAAAGGATCCATACAATAATTTTGAATTTTTGATTGACATGAAAAAGAAGTACAAACTAAACTGTATGTTCTTTTTTCAATTTGCATCGTATTCAACCTACGATAAAAATGTTTCGCCAAACAATAATAACTTCAGGTTTTTGATAAAATCAATTGCTGATTACTGTAAAGTGTCCTTAGCTACTTCCTACAGTTCATTTAATGATTCTGAATTACTTAAAAAAGAAAAGAAAAACTTGGAAGGAGTAATAAATAGGCAGGTTGAATATTCTAGAATTAGATACAATAGGGTAGATGTGCCACAAACCTATAGGGATTTGGTAGATGCGGGGTTTACAGATGATTTTACCATGGGGTATACCCATGAAATCGGATTTAGGGCAGGTACCTCTTTCCCATTTTATTTATACGATATAAATATGGAAGTACGACAACCAATAAGGGTGCATTCGTTTGCCTTTCATGACTATGCGTTACATGAAGATACTTCAAGCAATGACATTATAAATAAGGTTAAAGCGCTGTATCAGGAGGTCAAAAAAGTAAATGGGAGTTTTATTTCGGTCTTTTCAAACGAACTTTTGGGTACGGTACACAGTTTAAATTGGAAGGAAACTTACGAAACCATCATTAGCAAATATCATGTATAGAGATAAGGTTTTAGATGTTTTTTTTGACTTAGACCATACCTTATGGGATTTTGAAAAGAATTCAGCACTTACTTTCGAGAAGATATTACTCGAACATGATGTTGCCGTAGAATTGCCTGATTTTCTTGAGGTATATATTCCTATAAACCTAGCCTTTTGGAAGTTATACCGAGAAGATAAAATTACCAAATCTGAATTACGCTATCAACGACTGAAAACCGTATTTAACGAATTAAAATATACGGTTTCAGACGAAATAATAGATCAATTGGCCATCGATTATATTAAACACTTGTCTTCGTATAGTCATCTTTTCCCTAATGCAGTTGAAGTTTTAGAGTATTTGAAACCAAAATACAAGTTGCATATTATCACCAATGGTTTTCAAGAAATTCAGGAAAAGAAATTGGTCAATGCCAATATTAGAAATTACTTCGACCAGATAATAAACTCTGAAATGGCTGGTGTTAAAAAACCCAATCCCTTAATATTTGAACTCGCTTTAAATTCTGCGAATACCACATCTGAAAGCTCCATAATGATTGGCGATAGCATTGAGGCAGATATCCTTGGGGCTAAGGCCGTTGGGTTTAGTGCATTGCATTTTAATGCCCATGAGGACCCAGCGCACGATATTTGCGATATGATTCACGATTTGAGTGAAATAAAAAACTATTTGTAGAGTTATAGTTAGTATATCATTAAATCCTTTCCTCGACTTTAGAGCTGAGGTTAGGTAGCGCGAAATGAAGAAGATTAGAACCTATTTATCGGCTGCACTAATTTTTGTATCCTTTCTTTCTTGTATTGAGGAGCAGAATTTCAACCAATATGAAGACTTGACAATTACGCCTACATATGAGGCGAGTATTCTATATTTAGAGGTTCCTGAGCGAACGATTAACCTTGTCACAGGATTAAATACCTATTCTCAAAATTTTAATTTTGATGCCTTTGCTGAAGATATTTTCTCTGAAAGAGTATTGGAAGGCTTTTTAATTTATGAGGTTGCCAATACCACAAGCAAACCCTTGGAAATTGAAATTCAATTTTTAGATGAAGCAGGCGCTGTTTTGGACACAGAGCGATTTCAGTTAGGTCCAGAACCTACAGCAACCTTGCTAAGAGAAGTTGCCTATGGCCCCGCAGGACGTAGTATAGATATAATTAAAAACACTTCGAGTATTACCCTAACGGCTACCAACTTAGGTGATAATACCAGTACTTCTTCCCAATCAAATCCCATGGTTACGTTAAAGAGTAGCGGCAAATTCATGGTTCGTATAAAATGATATTAAAACGAATTTTATTTGCTGCCCTACTATGGGTGGGCATTTTTGTGCATGCCCAAAACAAACAGTTGTTATACGATTTTACAGAAATACCACAAGCCTTATTGGTCAACCCTGGTATGGAAACTGATTTTCAATGGTACGCAGGTATTCCTGTGTTATCAGGTCTGTCAGTACAGGCCGTATCAGATGGGATAACGGTCAGCGATCTTTTTGCCAATGATGGCGTGGATTTTAATACTAAAGTGAGAGAAAAGGCGCTTAATGGGCTGAACATAAGGGATGAATTGAGTGGTATTTATCAATTGGAAATTTTAAACGGCGGTTTTCGCGGTAAAAACCCAAACGTGTTCTATTCTTTTGGCTTGTACAATGAAGGATATTTTATTAATTATTGGCCCAAAGATTATGCGCTCTTGGCCTTTGAGGGTAATGCAGATAGACTTAATGAACGTTTTGATTTGAGCCACTTGAAAACAAGAGGTGAAATGCTTAATGTGTTTCATTTTGGGATAAATAAAAAAATGAGTCCTAGTCTTGTTCTTGGAGCTCGAGGAAAGATTTATTCGAATATAATGGATCTTAATTCAACTAAGAACAGCGGTTACTATGTAACTACCGAAGGACAGAATAATATATTGTCAAGTACCATAAATGCCGATTTGCTCTTAAGAACTTCAGGGATTAATGCCATTGAAAGGGCAATTGATGATGGAAATGTGCCGAGCACCATTATTAAACGGGGATTATTCGGCGGAAATCTTGGATTGGGAATTGATTTGGGCTTTACGTACTATTTTAACCCGCAAACCGTATTGACCGGAAGTTTATTAGACCTGGGAATTGTTTATCATACCAATGAGATTGAAAATTTCTCGTTGAAAGGAAATGCGACCATCGAGGGTATTGAAGTCATTTTACCAGATGCATTGTTAGATCCCGACCAGGATTTTTGGGAAAACCTAGTTGATGATATTGAAGCTTTTGTCCCTTTTGAGGAAACAGCCAATAGTTATATTCAATTTAGACCTACCCAGTTATATGCATCCTTACGCTATAATTTTGGCGAACCATTGAACGGTTCAGCAGATTGTGATTGTGATTATTTGAATCCTGGAGGAGATAATGTAATCACCAAATATAGAAACAGTCTTGGAGGGCAGGTATATGTGATCAACCGACCTAGAGGTCCACAAGGTGCTATAACCGCTTTTTATCAACGAAGATTTGGAAATTTTATGGCATTAAAGGCTACCTATACGGCCAATAAATTCACCATGACCAATATTGGTTTAGGGATAAACTTTCAGGCAGGCCCTATGAATCTGTATCTTATGGCCGATAATTTGTTGGCCTACAGAAATATGGCTGACAGTAATTATGCTTCTTTCCAATTCGGATTAAATATCATATCTTGGTTTAAGAAATGATACTATAATTCTATGAAAAATCTTTATGTAATTTTATTTGTATTAACAGTCTTCTGTGGATATTCCCAGGGCAATTTAAATGATTACAAGTATATAATCGTACCAAAAAAATTCGATGCCTTTAGGGAGGCGAATCAATATAAGACAAGTACATTGGTCAAGTATTTATTTGATAAAAACGGTTTTAATGTTGTTTATGATGATGCATTACCAACTGATTTGAATAGCGAACGTTGTCTTGGACTTACGGTATCGATAAGGGATGAATCTTCAATGTTCAATACTAAGGCATCCTTGGTTTTAAAGGATTGTTCTTCACAGGAAGTTTTAACTACCCTTGTCGGCAAGAGTAAGGTCAAGGAATTTGAAGAGGCATATAAGGAAGTCATTACGGAAGCTTTTGGCACTATTGCAGCCATGAATTATAAGTATGTGCCCAAAAAGCAAAGTAGTGAACCGGTTACCGTTAGTTTTAAAAATGATGTTAAGAGCTTGGATAATAAAAACGAACCAAAAAACAAAGTAGATGCGGCGGTAGTGGGGCATGTAGCAACACCAGAAGAACAGGTTTATAAAAGTAAGGAGCCTGTTGATTCTAAAATCAAAAAGGCTGAAGCGCCTACCACCACGGCAATTATTGTAAACGATAAGAATGATTCAAATATCCTTTATGCCCAGGAAATACCTAATGGTTATCAACTTGTAGATAGCACCCCTAAAATCCGCTTTAAACTATTTAAAACCTCAATACCGAACGTTTATACCGTGGCAGAGGACAATGGGGTTGTATTTAAAAAAGACGGTAAATGGTATATTGAGTACTACATTGGGAATACATTGAAAACACAAGAATTGAACATAAAATTCTAATTATCATATTTTCCTTTCCAATGTTTTTTTAAAAAATCACGAATGGCATTTTCACGCTGATTAGTGCCTGGTGTATAAAAGTTGGTTCCTGAGAGTTCTTCAGGTAAAAATTCGGCATCAATAAAGTTATTTTCGAATGCGTGGGCATATTTGTATTCCTTGCCGTAACCTAAATCTTTCATGAGTTTAGTAGGTGCATTTCTCAGCGGTAAAGGAACCGACAAATCCCCAGTTTGCTTAACAACTTGTTGTGCCTTATTTATGGCCGTATAACTGGCATTGCTCTTTGGTGATGTAGCAAGATAAATGGCACATTGGCTAAGAATAATACGAGCTTCTGGATAACCAATAGTAGCAACAGCCTGAAAAGTGTTGTTTGCAATTACCAAAGCCGTTGGGTTAGCCAAGCCTATATCTTCTGAAGCAGAAATCAATAATCTACGTGCAATGAACTTTACATCTTCACCACCTTCTATCATTCTGGCTAACCAATAAACCGCCCCATTTGGGTCACTACCACGAATTGACTTTATAAAGGCCGAAATTATATCATAGTGCTGTTCACCTGTCTTATCATAGAGCACCGTGTTTTTTTGGACCTTTGCTAAGACCAATTCGTCGGTAATTGTTACTGAGTCAGATGCTTCAGAATTTATGACCAATTCAAAGGCATTCAATAATTTTCTACCATCACCTCCGGATAAACGTAATAG
>JABDKZ010000047.1 GCA_013001935.1 Maribacter sp. | reverse complement strand
GTTATGGATCGGATCAACTATGGCACCATGCGGATCTGACTCCTACCCTTTCATCAACAGCTTGGTACATATTTGCTAAAACCGGAGTGAATCCTTTAGCGCTGGGCCAGGATAAGGAAATTCCCAGCCTTGACAGTTTTTGGATTACTGAAACTACCTCCGATTAGTATCATATTTAGTAATTATTTAACCCAAGAAAATTGATTGTATTTGTATTTTTGAAATAAAAAATGAAAAATACAGCAATGTTGTGGGTCGGCAATACGACAATTACATTAGTTATTGTCACCATTATGGCCGCCATGAATTTTCCGTTCAATTGGGTTTTTTATCTAACCGTACTAGGGCAATTGATGATTGTATATATGGTTTATAAAGTTTTAACAGACAACTACATCACTGAAAAAACGTTTGAGGATTTTTATGAAGACCATCCCATTGGTCAATCCTGATCAGCGATTGCGTTTTCCTTATCAATAGTGGATTTTGTTGGTTTGCTCATCCCGAGTTCCGGAATGACCAATAATGGAATCTGTGTATGGAAAGCCAAGCGCTTTACCACAGGTTCACGTGTCATTTTTTCCATATAACTATGCTGATAATTCAGCATTGCCAACAAATGAATATCGAGTTCCTCGGCGAAGACCTCCAACGTTTTAGAGACTGAGTTTAATTCTGATACCGTATGCAGATAATGCTCGTTATCGCTAAGGTATTTACGTAACATATTAAGATTAAACTGTTGAATCTCGGTCAAGGCCTTGATTTCATATTGCACATGCACAATGCGAATTGTCGCATTAAAAGCATGGGCTAAATCGATCATTGGTTGTAACTCAGACTGCGAGTAAAAACGATTGAAATCTGTTGCAAAAGCAATTTCTGAAGGCCTTTGATACTTAAAAAATTGTGGAATGGCCAGAACCGGGCTATTCTTGATCGACTTGATAATACGAACCGTATTACTTCCCATAAAAACCTCATCCAAGCCCGATGCCCCCTTTGTTCCTGTCACTATTAAGTCTATTCCTTTATCTTCAACGATCTCCTTAATTTCATCTACCAATAAACTGAATGAAGAAATGGTCTTAAAACTATGTTGAGGGTTTTGATAGGTTTTGTTGATTTTATTCAGCACTTTTTTTAGTCCGTGTTCTGAATTATTGCGTACGCCGTCCTCTAACTGCCCGCCACTCAAAGAAGTGGCCATAAACCTGCTATTCGCTATGGCAGGTGTATAGGTATTCAGCAAATGAAAAACACATTCTTCATCCTTGAACAGTTCAATGGCATACTTGGTTGCATTCCATGCGTTATCTGAAAAGTCCGTAGGCAATAATATATTTTTCATTCCATTCTAATTTTTATAGCGGGATAAAATTATTGGAAGTAGCTTTCGGAAACTATGACTTATATCAGTTTTTAAAGAATGCCTTTAAATGCCCTGATATAGCGCGTTCTTTCAAACGAAAACATAATTGGATTGGATTGCCCGGAAGAATTGGAAAATTAAAAACCTTCTATAAGGTCTTGAAGTTGTTTTTCGTCAATAACACCAATTTTTTTACCGGATGTCTTAATAATTCCTTTCTTCTTAAATTCTGAAATTATACGAATGGCCGATTCCGTAGCGGTTCCAACAACGTTGGCGATATCTTCCCTGGAAAGCGTGAGGTTCAAAAAACCCTCATCATTTTCACCATAATTATTCTTAAGGTAAATAAACGCCTCGGCGATACGCTGTTTTACAGTTTTCTGGGACATGTTTACTATAACATCATCGGCCTCTTTAAGATCATGCGCCATATGCCGCAATACCTCTACCGCAAAATTGGGGTTCTGATTTAGCGTATGTATTATACTATCTTTAGGAATAAAACATACCTCCATATCGCTTACCGCAATAGCACTCAAATTCGATGATTCCTCAGCAATGACAGAACGATGTCCCATTACCTCACCTTTGTTTGCCAATTTCACTATTTGATCCTTGCCGTTTGCACTCAATTTAGAAAGTTTGGAAACACCTTCACGTACACAGAAAACACCATCTAATTTATCACCTTCTTCAAAAAGGGATTCCCCTTTCTTAACTTTTTTGGTGACTTTAGAGTCAGAGACTTTCTTAAGTTCAGCTTTGCTCATGGCCCGTAAAGAATTGAATTGTCTTACGATACAATTCTCACATCTGCTTTGATCTCCCTGATCCATATGGTAATTTATTTGTCAGCGCTAAATAATTAAATAAAAATATCGAAAAGATGACAATTATCATTAATATATTTGGTAAAGATACGAATATTTGCAGCAGGTATAAGTAAATGGATAAAGTCAACTGTTATCATTGTGGTGACGATTGTGGCAAGAAGCCTATTGAGTTCGATGGGAAAAGCTTCTGTTGCAATGGTTGTAAAACTGTTTACGACATTTTTTCTACCAATGACCTTTCTTATTATTATGATTTGCAGTCTTCTGCGGGCGCTACACCAACTGTGGTAGAAGGAAAGTATGATTTTCTCCAAGAAGCTTCAATAATCGCTAAACTTTTAGAATTCAATGAGGACAAACTTCAAATCGTAAACCTTTACATACCCCATATTCATTGCAGCTCATGTATCTGGATCTTGGAAAACCTTAACAAGTTAAATACATCTATCAGTAGTTCACAAGTTGACTTTCCCAAGAAAACGGTCAGGATTGTTTATAATCCCAAGTTAATCAACCTCAAAGACCTGGTGGTTTTGTTGGCAAGAATAGGATACGAACCCTATATATCTTTAGATGATTATGACAAAGGGCAACCGCCGGTAAATCGTGGCCTAATCTATAAATTGGGTATTGCTGGTTTTGCCTTTGGGAACGTCATGTTCCTTTCTTTTCCGGAATATTTTGAGGTAGACGAATTCTGGCTTGATCAGTATAAAGGCGTTTTTAGATGGTTAATGTTCACTTTTTCATTACCCGTGGTTTTCTATGCAGGACAGGACTATTTTATTTCAGCCTTTAAAGGCCTGAGGTCCAAAATTTTGAATATCGATGTCCCGATCGCCATGGGGATTCTAGTTCTTTTTGTAAGAAGTACTTTGGAAATCATTTTTGATTGGGGGACTGGATTTTTCGACAGCTTAACAGGATTGATATTCTTTCTCTTATTGGGTAAGTTCTTTCAACAAAAAACCTATTCCTTTCTTTCTTTTGAACGGGATTACAAATCCTATTTCCCAATAGCGGTTACAAGGATTACCGACAGGAACAAGGAGGAAACCGTTCAAGTTTATGATGTAAAACAAGGTGATAGGTTACTGATAAGGAATGGCGAGTTAATACCAGTCGATGGAATTCTAATAAATGGTCGTGCACAAATAGACTATAGCTTTGTGACCGGTGAATCGGAAGCTGTTTTTAAGGAATCTGGTGATAAAATCTACGCCGGAGGCAAACAATTGGAAGATGCCATTGAGATGGATGTTTTAAAATCAGTCTCCCAAAGTTATTTAACCCAACTATGGAGTAATACCGTTTTTAGCAAGGACAAAGCAAGTAAATTCCAAACATTGACTGACAGTATTGGAAAACGATTTACATGGGCCGTTTTAACCATTGCTTTCGTGGCAACAGCCTATTGGCTTTATTTTGACAGTAGTAAGGCAATGAATGTTTTTACGGCGGTACTGATCATTGCATGTCCTTGTGCCATTGCGTTGGCTGCTCCTTTTACCTTAGGGAATATGTTGCGGATTTTTGGGCGGAAAAAATTCTATTTAAAAGACACGAAAACCATAGAACAATTAGCTAAAATCGACACGGCAATTTTTGATAAAACGGGGACCATTACCACAACCCAGAAAAGCAGCGCAACCTATGAGGGAATGCGCCTTTCCTTTGAGGAAGAATCACTTTTAAAAAATACATTGCGTGCATCGAACCACCCATTAAGTCGCACCTTGTACGACTTGTTGGCATCGCATAATATCGTACCCCTTGATGAATATCAAGAACATTTAGGCCTAGGGTTGGAAGGCAAAAAAGATAATGACCATATAAGAATCGGGTCGGCCGATTTCGTTGGAAATTCAATAGACAACGACCCCCAGAATACCTCTGTTCACATAAGCAGCAATAATACCTATAAAGGAAAATTCGTTTTTCACAATCACTACCGAAAAGGGGTCTCCAACGTATTCAAAGAAATGAACAATACCCTGGATTTGGCTATTTTATCAGGAGATAATGAAGGTGAAAAAACCAGGCTCGAAAAAATATTACCGAAGCTAACACCAATGTATTTCAAGCAAAAACCGGAAGACAAGTTGAATTTTATTAATTCGCTTCAAGAACAGGATAAAAAAGTGATGATGGTAGGTGACGGACTCAATGATGCCGGGGCTTTGGCACAAAGCAATGTTGGGATTGCCATTTCAGAAAATGTGAATGTTTTTTCACCTGCCTGTGACGGAATTCTTGATGCTTCAAAATTTGATCAGTTATATACCTATATAATTGCATCAAAAAAAGCAATGAAAATTATTAGGTTAAGTTTTTTATTGTCATTTTTATACAACGTTATAGGATTGTATTTTGCAGTAACAGGGCAATTAGAACCTGTCATTGCGGCAATTTTAATGCCCCTAAGTTCTATTAGTGTGGTTGGGTTCACAACCTTGGCCACTAATATTTTAGGTAAAAAATTAAAGTAATAAATAAAAACTGACAAAAGTCATTTTTTGAACTTTGTCAGAAATGTAGTTTTACGTCGAAATTCAGGTAAGGTATGGGTGTTATTTATGTGTTATTGACCATTAGCATTATTGTAGCTATACTCTTTTTCACAGCATTTATTATTTCGGTCAGAAGCGGGCAGTACGATGATGCGTATACCCCGTCTGTTCGTATGCTGTTTGAGGATGAATTGGTCAAACCTGATCAGGAGATAAACAAGGATATTCCAAATGACACCATTGAAAACAAGAATAAATAAATCCAACTAAATAAAAGTCAAAAATTCTAATTATGGAAGTACAACAGTTTTATTACGATAATAAAATCGTAAAAAAATTCATCTATGCGACAATGCTTTGGGGTATTGTTGGTATGACAGTAGGTCTTATCCTGGCCTTCATGTTTCTTTTTCCCAACATGACTGACGGTATATCTTGGCTGAGTTTTGGTCGTTTAAGACCTTTACACACCAATGCCGTGATTTTTGCCTTTGTGGGTAATGCCATGTTTGCAGGAGTGTACTATTCTACCCAACGGCTTCTTAAGGCTCGAATGTTCAACGATACTTTGAGCAATATCAACTTTTGGGGTTGGCAATTGATAATAGTTGCGGCAGCAATAACGCTTCCATTGGGCTATACGACCTCGAAGGAATATGCTGAATTGGAATGGCCTATTGATATTGCCATTACGCTCATTTGGGTAGTTTTTGCATGGAACTTCATTGGTACGCTTCTAAAAAGAAGACAACGTCATTTGTACGTAGCTATTTGGTTCTATCTGGCGACCATTGTAACTGTTGCAGTACTTCATATATTCAATAGTCTAGAACTTCCAGTAAATGCCTTGAAAAGTTATTCTGTGTATGCCGGGGTACAGGATGCCTTGGTGCAATGGTGGTATGGTCATAATGCGGTAGCGTTTTTCTTGACCACGCCATTTTTAGGTCTTATGTATTATTATGTACCAAAAGCAGCGAACAGACCGGTTTATTCTTATCGTCTGTCGATTGTCCACTTTTGGTCATTGATATTCATATACATTTGGGCAGGGCCTCACCATTTATTGTATTCTGCCCTTCCTGATTGGGCACAGAATTTAGGTGTTGCCTTCTCGGTAATGTTGATTGCACCTTCTTGGGGTGGTATGATCAACGGCTTATTAACACTGCGTGGCGCATGGGATAAGGTTAGAACAGATCCAACTTTGAAATTTATGGTAGTTGCAATAACCGGTTATGGTATGGCAACCTTTGAAGGGCCTATGCTATCACTTAAAAACGTAAATGCCATTGCCCACTTTAGTGACTGGATCATTGCCCACGTTCACGTTGGCGCCTTAGCTTGGAACGGTTTCTTGACCTTTGGGATGATTTATTGGTTGGTTCCTAAAATGTTCAAGACCAGATTATTTTCAACAGGATTGGCCAACTTCCATTTCTGGATCGGCACCTTGGGTATTATCCTCTATGCCTTGCCCATGTATGTGGCAGGGTTTACGCAGGCCTTGATGTGGAAAGATTTTAATCCCGATGGCACATTGGCCTACGGTAACTTCCTCGAAACCGTGAATGAGATCATACCCATGTACTGGATGCGCGCCATAGGCGGCAGTCTATATATTGTAGGTGCTATAGTCATGGTTTATAACATGGTTGTCACTATTAAAAATGGAAGCAAAGTAGAGGATGAGTTGGCAGAAGCTGCAGCCTTGACAAGAGTATCGAAAAGTAGAACCGCAGGTGAGACTTTCCATACTTGGCTAGAGCGTAAGCCGATTCAATTGACCATTTTAGCGACCGTAGCTATTTTAATAGGTGGTATTGTTCAGATAGTGCCAACCATTATGGTTAAATCGAATATCCCTACCATAACAAGTGTAAAACCTTATACGCCATTAGAATTAGAGGGCAGGGACCTGTACATTAGAGAAGGTTGTGTAGGTTGCCACTCGCAAATGGTACGGCCTTTCAGAAGTGAGGTTGAGCGTTATGGTGAATATGCCAAAGCTGGTGAATTTGTGTATGACCATCCATTCCTTTGGGGTAGTAAACGTACTGGTCCAGACTTACTCAGAGTAGGAGGCAAATACTCTGACAGCTGGCATTTTAACCATATGTATGACCCTCAAAGTACCTCGTCTGGCTCAATAATGCCTGCATATCAATGGTTAGTGCGAAACAAACATGATCGCAGTGCTGTACAGGATAAAATGGAGGTGATGGTAACCTTAGGTGTACCTTATACAGATGAAGACATCGCCAATGCGGAAAAATCGATGGGAGATCAAGCTGCAGCAATCGTCCAAAGACTTAAAGAAGATCCTGATTTAAAAAGCTCTTTTGAAGCTAATGAATCAGCAATTGGAGCAGATTATGTTCCAATGGAAGACCGCGAAATTGTGGCCATGATTGCCTATCTGCAACGATTAGGAACCGATATTAAGGTCAAGGAAACAGGAGAACTTTTATCTGAAAATAAATAAGTTATGCTGAAATTCGTAAAAAACCACATGGAAAGTATAGAGGGCATAGCCACCTATCCCATGATATCATTACTTATATTCTTTGTCTTTTTTGTACTGCTTTTTTGGTGGGTATTTACCGCTCGCAAAGAGTATATTAAAGAAGTAAGTGAATTGCCCTTAGAAGATAACAACCAAAATAATACACAAGCATTATGAAAAATATATCACCTTGGTGGATTAGAATCCCCGTAATCTTCTTCATCATTCTAGGATTGATGGAGTACTTTATAGACTCTGGTGAAAAACCAGCTATCCTTGAATACCCTATCACACAGTTCTTTATGTTGATGGTATTATTGATATTGATTGCTATTGAATTGATTTTGAAATCAATTGAGAACGTAATGTTCCA
>JABDKZ010000025.1 GCA_013001935.1 Maribacter sp. | reverse complement strand
TGCGAGTATTTCAAAAAATATTGCTGCTACGGCTCTTGCGCATATGGTGAAAGACGGTATGATAGCTTTAGATGCTTCCTTATATACTTATGTCCCCTATTTCCCAAGAAAGAGTTATGATTTCAGTATTCGACAATTGGCAGGGCACACCGCGGGAATAAGAGGCTATCGAGGAAAAGAATACGGCTTAAACGAATCCTACTCTATTAAGGATAGTTTACGCATTTTTAAGGATGATGAGTTAATTTTTAAACCGGGAACAAATTATCATTACAATAGTTTTGACTGGGTATTGATTTCCTTAGCCATGCAAGAGGCCAGCGGAATCCCGTTTGAAGATTATGTGGCCGAAAAAGTGTTGAAGCCCTTGAAATTGAAAAATACTGTTCCCGAATTTAAGGAGAGTTTGGGCATGTTTGAGCAAAGTAGCGATCTGCAACTTGCAACATTTTATTCTAGAAGCAGGACAGGATTTCGAGAGGCTATACCTGTAAATAATCGATACAAGTTAGCTGGGGGTGGGTATTTGTCTACTTCAGATGATATTGCCAAATTCGGACAAGCTTATTTGGACCATAGAGTTTTGGATAAAACTGTACTTTCCGATTTTCTTACTTCTGAAAACATAGATGGGGTCCCTACCTATTACGGTTTGGGCTGGCAAGTGAGTGAAGATAAAAAGGGAAGGGCCTTTTATGGTCATGTCGGAAATGGTGTTGGTGTCTATTCTAACCTCTTTATTTACCCTAAACAAAAAATGGTATTCTCTATTTTGATCAACTGCACGAACCCACGAATCCAGGATGTTTTGGATAATGCCATTGACCTGATTATCAGTAATTCTTAATAAAGCTCGCTTTTTTAAGAGAAATCTTTAATGAAATACGCAATAGCTAATAAAAATAAAAAAATACCACTCTAAAACTTGATATTTAAATTTAATAATTACCTTAGCCTGAGATTTAATAAGATAATGACAAAGCAGTATTTCTATAATGGTTTTTATTTTTTCTTCTTTTTTAAAAGAGAAACGGGACTGTTGTAGTGTATTGTAAGCAAAATATAACTTTGAGTCCCGTGAAAAACGGGACTTTTTTTGTTAAAAGTATTTTGGGTTGATTGCAGATAATAGTATAACAATGAATTTAAAAATAGCCATTCAAGGAATCAGGGGCTCCAATCATCACCAAGTAGCTCGCGAATATTTCGGTGATGCGGTTGACCTGGTAGAATGTATGTCTTTTCATGGGTTGGTGGATCAGTTACTTGATTCAAAGGCCGATAAAGGGGTTATGGCCATTGAGAATTCAATTGCTGGTTCCATTATACCGAATTATGCCCTAGTTTATGCTAATAATTTGCATATAATTGGGGAGCACTATTTAAACATCCATCATAATTTGATGGGACTAAAAGATCAGTCGATCAACGAAATTGTTGAGGTCCGTTCACACCCTATGGCACTATTGCAATGCAGGGAGTTTCTTAAGACCAAACCCCATATAAAAATGGTTGAGGATGTAGATACCGCAGAAACGGCAAAACAAATTCATGAAAAACAATTGAAAGGTATTGCCGCAATCGCACCAAAAGTGGCTGCCGACCTATATGAATTAGATATCATTATGCCCGAAATACAGACTATAAAAAATAACTCCACAAGATTTATAATTGTCAAGACCAAGAATAAGGAATTACCAAAAAATGAGATCAATAAGGCGTCTTTACGATTTGTTACCGATCACAAGCGAGGCAGCTTGGCAACGGTATTGAATGTAATGAGTGATTGTAATTTGAATTTGACCAAAATACAATCATTGCCCATAATAGAGACCCCTTGGAAGTACGCCTTCTTCGTTGATGTCACTTTCGATGCGTATGATAATTTTAACAAGGCTAAATCACTATTGGAAATAATGTCTGAAGACTTCAGGGTCTTGGGGGAATATAAAAACGCAAGAATATGATTCATACCGCCGAGCGATTAAAAACAGTTGAAGAATATTACTTCTCGAAAAAACTTCGGGAGGTCCGCGGACTTATTGCCGATGGAAAACCTATAATTAATATGGGTATCGGTAGCCCGGATCTGGCGCCATCAGAGGAAGTTATGAGCTCTATTCAAAACTCAATAACCGAAGCTGGGGCACACCAATATCAGAGCTATCAAGGATTGCCAGAATTACGAGAAGCAATTGCTGGCTTCTACAAGGCTAAGTTTGGTGTAACTGCAGATCCAAGTTCTGAGATCTTGCCTTTAATGGGCTCTAAAGAGGGTATCATGCATATAAGCATGGCTTTTTTGAACGAAGGTGATGAAGTTTTGATACCAAATCCGGGATATCCAACATATATTTCGGTTACGAAATTAATGGGTGGCGTACCTAAGTTGTATGATTTATATGCCAAAAATGGATGGTTTCCGGACCTTGAAACTTTACAGCAACAGGATTTGTCCAAAGTAAAACTTATGTGGATAAGTTATCCGCATATGCCAACAGGTGCGACTGCTAATCGGGAGCAATTATTGAAGTTGATTCAATTTGCAAAAAAGAACAATATATTATTGGTCAATGATAATCCATATAGTTTTGTACTAAGCAATGATCCTATAAGTATTTTGAGCCTTCCAGGAGCTAAAGAAGTTGCTTTGGAATTGAATTCATTGAGTAAAACTTTTAATATGGCCGGTTGGCGAGTAGGAATGGTGTTAGGCGATAGGGATTATGTCAATGCAATTTTAAAAGTAAAGAGCAACATGGATTCTGGTATGTTTTATGGTATACAAAAGGGAGCCATAGCCGCTTTAAATAGCGGAGAAGATTGGTTTAATTCGTTAGACAAAGTGTATCAAAGCCGAAGAGAACTGTTGTTTTCATTAGTCGATAAATTAAATTGCACGTATGACAAAAATGCCGTTGGTATGTTCGTTTGGGCAAAATTACCGGAAGGAGCCCTGACCTCAGAAAAATTTATAGATAATGTCTTATATGAGAAGAACATTTTTATTGCCCCGGGTACCATTTTCGGTAGCAATGGTGAGGGGTATATACGGTTTTCGCTATGTGTGAAAACGAATAAAATCAAGGAAGCACTAGACAGGTTTTAAGATGAATGTATTTGTAGTCGGTATTGGATTAATAGGGGGTTCTATGGCCAGGGACATTAAGCGGTTGAACCCCAATTCCGAGATATATGGTATAGATACCCATGCATCCCATTTAGAGGAGGCATTGGCATTGAATTTGATTGATTTTAAATCGAGTTACGATGATTTAAATCTGGCCAATCTCGTAATCGTGAGTATCCCGGTTGATGCAATGCTTTCTGAGCTTCCCAAAATATTAGAGGAAGTAAATGACGATTGCGTAGTTATAGATGTTGGATCTACGAAGGCCGC
>JABDKZ010000008.1 GCA_013001935.1 Maribacter sp. | reverse complement strand
GCTATGAGTCCTTCTTTTTTAAAACTAGAAAGTGTGCGTATTAAAGTTTCAGTGGCCATACCTGCCACACTAGCCAAATCACTTCTAAGAATATGTAAATTACCATGCTCATCTTGTTTCAGCTTATCCGCAAATTTTAATATTGTACTGGCCGTTTTCTTGCGAACAGATCCATAGGCCATTTCCAATAATTGCTGCTTGGTATCGGTAAGACTTTCGGCTAAAGCATGCATTAATTCCAGAGCTAGTGCATGATTTTGCCGTAAAACAGCAGTTAACTTCTGTTTGTTGACCCCAACAAGTGTAGCATCTTCCATAGCGGTTGCATATTCTTCATATATTTCATTGGCAGTTAATGAAGAGAATCCGAAGAACTCATCGGCATTAAAAATTCCGGTTATCAGCTCCTTGCCATTTTCATCTAATTTATGCGTCTTTACAATACCTTTCAAAATCAGGAAAACCATATGAACATTACCCCCTTCACGATATATTTCTTCCCCTTGTGAAAATTTAAACTCTTCTCCATTATCATCTAAATAGTTTTTGAATTCATGAACATTTTTTATTTCATCATCCTCATGATCTTCATAAACTTTTTCAGAACTTTCGAGTTCTTTTAAAATTGCTGCCCTAGCTAACCTACTTTCAATAGCATTTATGAGGTCCTTCTCTTCAAAGGGCTTCGTTAAATAGTCATCAGCTCCCAAATTCATCCCCTTGCGAATATCATCCTTTTCAGTTTTTGCTGATAAGAATATAAAGGGGATATGCATTGTGGCTTCATCCTCGATCAATTTTTCAAGAACACCATAACCATCTAATTCTGGCATCATAATATCACATACAATGACGTCGGGCATAAATGTTTTTGCAGCCTTGACACCTTCTTTCCCATTTGAAGCTGTTACCACCTTATAGTCTGAAAGTCCTAATAACTCAGCCGTATTTTCCCTGAGAACCGAATCATCTTCAATCAATAAAACCTTTCTCATGATATTCCTTTTTAGTTTAATGGTGTCTTCTTGATCGGTAGTTCTAACGTAAATGCGCTTTCGATTTTTTCTTGCTCTTTTAGTAAACCAGCCCTTCCAAGATATTAATATAACCTTTGATGCTATTCAAACCTATTTCTGTTTCTACTTCTTCAAATATTTCCACTATTTGGGTAAAGTGAATTATAGTGGATAATAGATGTAAGATAATTCAAGACCAACTGTAGTCTTATGACAAAAATCATATTCTGTAAAATTTGTTGAGTGTAATTTTAATATTAAACACGCGCCCATGAAAAATACGCTACATACCTCCAATAGCTTGAACGAACCAAAAGACTGGAAAAGCTATTATTCAATATGTGAAAAAATAAAGACTGATTTGGTTTCCTGCTCAGCAGATCTGCGTTTTTTGCGGCAGCTTCTAGACCGATATTTTAATGATATTGTAAAAAACGAGCATTTGGACGAAATTCGGGAAAGCCTCATACGTTTTCAGGATTTATGTTATGATACTGATCATCTCAAAAAAAGGATTAAAGACCAACAAAGTCATTTAATCGATATTATCAAAGGAGTTTCTTCTTATGACCAAAATGCAATTATAACGGAGCAATCAGATCTTGAGAACCGAATTATAATTCTCATGAAAAAACTTAAAACGGTTAAAAAAGAGTTGCTATTCATGGCTGAGCAAGTAGAAGGGGATAAAAAGGACAATGATAGTTTTGTTTATCAGTCTTAGCATGTATTTCTTCAAAAATAATGTAGAAGATGAAGTACATTGATTACTATAGCATTTTAGGTATCACCAAAGGAGCCTCGCAAAGCGATATTAAAAAGGCCTATCGCAAGCTTGCGAGAAAATACCATCCTGATGTAAATCCAAATGATTCCGAGGCCGAACGAAAATTCAAGCAGATAAATGAAGCCAACGAGGTTCTGGGTAATGTTGAAAATCGTAAGAAATATGATGAATATGGCAAAGATTGGCAGCATGCCGATGAGATAGCAAAAGCAAGAAAGGCACAGCAGCAGCACCAAAGGAGCTATCAATCCCAACATTCCGATGGTTTTAGGGAGCAAGATTTTTCAGATTTTTTTGAATCAATGTTCGGTGGTAGATCTTCTGCTGATTTTTCTGGAAAACAACAGGTTAAATTTCGTGGGCAAGATTACAATGCCGAATTAATTCTGAAATTAAATGAGGTATACACCACCCATAAACGAACGCTAACGGTCAATGGAAGGAACATTCGCATTACGATCCCAGCGGGAATTGAAAATGGGCAGACCATAAAAATAAAAGGGCATGGTGGTCCTGGGAGAAGTGGAGGCCCTAAGGGTGATTTGTTCATTACCTTCTCTATTGAAAACAATTCAGGATTTAAACGCGATGGGGACAATCTTTATAAAACAATTGATTTGGATCTTTATACTGCCGTATTGGGAGGTGAGATAATGGTCGATACTTTTGACGGCAAAGTTAAGCTAAAGGTAAAACCTGAAACCCAAAATGGTACTCGGGTAAAACTAAAATCAAAAGGATTTCCAGTCTATAAAAGAGAAGGACATTTCGGAGATCTGTTCATTACATACAGGGTTAAGACACCCACCAATTTAACAAGTAAGGAAAAGGAACTTTTTAGGGAATTAGCCTCATTAAAAGCAACTAAATGATGGAACGATACCAATATATTGAGGTCAAAGAATTTTGTATGGGTCATGGTGTAACTACTCGTTTCATGCGTGAATTACATGAATTTGGACTAATTGAAATCTTCCAAAAGAACAATGTTCAATATTTTTCGAATGAAGAGCTGGCCAAAGCTGAAAAAATAATCAGATTATATTCGGATCTCGATATCAACCTTGAGGGAATCGAAGTTATTCACGACCTGCTGGAACGTATTGAGCATATGCAAGGAGAAATCATAGCACTAAGGAATAAACTGCGAGTCTATGAATAGGATTATATAATATTATGCCCAATTCAAAAGCTTACCAATTTTTTGCGCTCCTTAGAAATCAAAAAGACCATTATGGCGAGAAAAACAATGTTCTTTACGATATACTGCCCTAATAATGTAAGTCCAAAAGGAACTTTGGTAAATGTGAGGTCTGGAAAAAAGACAAATGGCGTAAACGTGAGTACCATGTGTACAATTGCAAGATTCAGTGCAAATCTATTAAACAAGCCCAAAATCAACAAAAACCCGATAGCAGTTTCCCAAATTGCCAATAAGAGGATGGCGAGATTCGGGCTGAGTACTCCGAACGTAAGCTCTGAAATAGTATCTAAAGCGATGGTTTCTGCCGGGCTAACACCAGGAAAGAATTTTAATACCCCAAACCACAGATACACAATACCTATGCAAACACATGGCATACTATTAATTGAAACCCGTTTACTGAACTTCATGACCAATTCTTTCATATAGCGTTCTTTAGCGCGCTAAACTAATATTAGCTGTATTTCAAAAAAATGATAAATATCATATTAAAAAAACAATATTCAGGGTATTATAATGACCTTGTATGATAAGTCAATGCTTTTGTAATGTTTTGTAATTTTAATGTATATGACATCCAAAATGATACATAGATCTGCACTTATAACCCTGCTATTACTATTTATTTCCTGTACATCGGATTCTGAAAAGATCCTGCCCATTGAATCAACCATGACCGAATCGGTCTATTCCTCGGTAATCGTTCAGCCAGACAGTTTATATCAAGCTTATGCGGCCGTAGGAGGCATACTTGATCATAATCTCCTTGAAGAAGGGGATTTGGTAAGCAAAGGGCAACCCATAGTGCAAATAACCAATAATGCACCAAAATTAAACACTGAAAACGCAAGGTTGGCATTGCAATTGGCAAGAGATAATTATGAAGGAAGTGCCGCTGTTCTTAGCAGCATACAGGATGAAATTAGCGCCGTGAAACTGTCATTGAAAAGTGACTCTATAAACTACTTTAGGCAAAAAAATCTTTGGGAGCAGCAAATAGGTTCAAAAATTGACTTTGACAATAGAAAACTAACCTATGAACTCTCTCAGAATAAGCTGCTTTTGTTGCAAAACAAATATA
>JABDKZ010000006.1 GCA_013001935.1 Maribacter sp. | reverse complement strand
TGAAAAAGAACATGGGATCTGCAGACAGAATTATCCGAACTTTAATTGCAGTGGTTATCGCCGTACTTTATTTTACCAACGTCATTCCAGGGACCTTAGGATTAGTTTTACTAGTCCTTGCAGCGGTTTTTCTTCTGACCAGTTTGGTCAGTTTTTGTCCCTTATATGCTCCGTTTGGATTGAGTACCTGTGATGTAAAGGACAAGAAGTAATCTACGCATCATGTCCTGTAGCAGAAATGAAAAGGTTGTGCAGAAATCACAACCTTTTTTTTAATAGTTGATATACCCATAAGCATTGATGCAATTGGATGTGGTTTATCTTCCTTGCCTGCCTAGGAAATAGTAATTTCAAAACACAACCACTTTTACATGAAACCAACCTACCTTTTGGCCTTTGTCTTTTTATTCAACTTGGGTTGTAGTCCCAAAACATTTAATTTAAAATGGACCAAAGAGACTGCCCCGGAAAACTATATAACGCGCTTTGAAACCTCAAAAGGTAATTTTGAGATTGCGGTAGAACGCAAACTTTCCCCAAAAGCTGCAGATCGGTTTTATCAATTGATCAAGCATCGGTTCTTTGATAATAGTTTGTTTTATAGGGTCAATCCAGGATTCGTAGCCCAGTTTGGGGGCAATGATAGTATTGCCTACCAAAAATGGAATTCGGTTAAAGTACCGGATGAAATGGTACTGCAAGGAAACACGAAGGGTTCATTAAGCTTTGCCCGGGGTGGCAAGGAAACTCGTACTACCGATCTTTTTATAAACCTAGGTGACAATTCCAGACTAGACACAATTTATTATAATGATGTCACAGGATTTCCTTCTTTCGGAAGGGTAACCCAAGGAATGGAAGTAGTTGAAAAACTATATGCTGGATATTCCGATAATACCATGGGTGATTTTGAAACAATGTTGACCGATAGAGTTGAATTCCTAAGGAAATACCCAGACTTGGATGTGATTGAAAAGGCTTATTTGGTTGACTGAAATCAAGGTGTACTATTGCTTACCTGTAGTAACTTACCATTATACATTTTATGTCCGGACAGGGCGAAGTCTTTGATATACAAAGCCATTTCCAAGGCCGTAGTCGGTGCCTCGTATCCAGGGAAAGCCTCTTTCAACATTTCTGTCTGCACGGCACCCAAAGCCAAGACATTAAAAGAAGGGCCCGTTTCCTTGAATTCTTCTGCCCATAGTTCGGTTAAGGTAATTACAGCCCCTTTGCTTGAACTGTAGGCCGCAAGACCTGGGAATTTTACACTTCCCTGAACGCCTCCCATTGAACTTATAGTAACTACATGACCATCTTTCGGCATTCTTGGTAAAACCAATTTAGTAAGATTGGCAACACCAAAAACATTGACTTTATAAACCATTTCAAATGCTTCGGAACTAGTTTCCAAAAACGGTTGGTTCAGTAACATCCCTGCATTATTGATCAGGATATCTACGATTTTCCAATTCTGACTTAAATAATCATCAACTTTTTTCAAATCTTCGCTTTTCGTAATATCAAAAGGAAAACCGGAAATATTTTTATGATTCAGCTGCGCAATGGCCTTATCATTTCGTGAAAGTGCCAAAACTTTGTGACCCTCATCGGCAAGAAGCTTTGCCATTTCAAATCCTATACCCCTACTCGTACCTGTTATGATTATATTCGCCATTAGTTGTACTTGATTTCTTTTTGAGGATTGTTTGCGATTCCTTCCAGTACTGGTATGAACTTGTTGACTACAATGGCCATATGTTCAAAATCCATCAAGGAAGCTTCATCCCCCACCTTATGGTAATGATCAAAATTTGTAAAATCAAAGGTTGAAAACGTCTGGGAAGGTATTGCAAATTCATTATGGAAGGGGTAATTGTCAGACCTCATGAACAAATTGAATTCTTTGGCGGTTGGTAAAAACCCCACTAGGTTTTCCCCAGCATAACCATTGCAAATATCTGCCATATTAGAGCGTTCATAACCACTTGCATATACCAAATAATCCTTCCCGACCAAGGGCACCCCAACCATTTCAAAATTAAACATGGCATAAAGATCAAGCTCCTGCTCCTTTAATTTTTTAGCCAAATGTTTAGAACCCAATAACCCTTTTTCCTCGGCACTGAAAAGTGCGAACACCAAACTGCGTTTATTGGTTTTCGAATTTCCAAAATAGCGGGCCAATTCCAAAACAGTTGTTGTACCCGCAGCATTATCGTTCGCCCCATTCGCTATGGTGTCGCCTTCTATAGGCTGTTTGGTACCAATATGATCATAATGTGCCCCTATTAAAATAAACTCATTTTTTAATTGGGCATCAGTACCTTCTAAAACCCCAACGATATTGTAGGCTGTTTTTTGAAAATTTGAAAGTGTATCACGGTATGAGGTAAAATATGGATCTATTTTGTTTTCCTTGAATATTTTTTCAATGTAGACCGCAGCTTTTTCAATACCAGGGCTTCCAGAATCACGTCCTTGGAGTTCGTCAGATGCTAAATAATTCATAAGCTCCCCAACCATCAAACTACTTGAGTAAGTCATGTTGGGAGTTTCAGTTTTTGACGAAACGGTACCAGCTTGCGAATCGCCAGGTATCTGGGGGTCTTTAATAGCCGGAGCCTCCTCCTCGACCTCTACGCCACCTTTTACACCATCGGGACCCTTCACTATATTTTCCGGCTTGGTTTGCTGTAGTTGTGTAGAACCACAGCTAAAAACCAATAGGACAATAATTAACTGAAAAACTTTTTTCATGGGATTTAGATTAGATTTTAAAGATAAAAAAAACATCCGCCATCGGCGGATGCTGTTTAAAAATATTATTCTAAAAACTTCTATGCTAACATAGTAACCGGATTCTCTAAAAAGGCCCTAAGCGTCTGCAAGAATTGTGCTCCAGTAGCACCATCAACTGTTCTATGGTCACAAGCCAATGATAGTTTCATGGTGTTACCAACAACAATCTGACCGTTTTTCACCACAGGCTTTTCAACTATTGCCCCTACCGACAAAATAGAAGAATTTGGCTGATTGATGATGGAGGTGAATTCCAAAATACCAAACATTCCCAAATTGGAAACCGTAAATGTACTTCCCTCCATTTCGGCCGGAGTTAATTTCTTGTCCCTGGCTCTACCGGCAAGATCTTTTACAGATGCACCGATTTGTGTTAAATTCATTTGGTCTGTGAACTTCACAACGGGCACAACAAGTCCGTCTTCAACTGCAACTGCAACACCTACATGAACATGATGGTTATATTTAGTCGTATCCCCTTTCCAGGTAGTATTCACCTGAGGGTGTTTTTTAAGGGCCATTGCACAAGCTTTTACCACCATATCATTAAACGACACTTTAGTATCGGGCAAGTAATCGTTGATCTTTACCCTAGAAGCCATGGCGTTATCCATATCAACCTCAATGGTCAAATAATAGTGAGGTGCCGTAAATTTTGACTCTGCCAATCTTTTAGCTATAGTCTTACGCATTTGAGAGTTCTTTACCTCTTCAGAACTTTCTTCACCAACAGGCAGTATTAAAGGAGCAGTAGCAGCACTAGCTGAAGTAGTAGATGGTTCTTGAACCGCAGTGGCAGTTTGCGTAACCACTTTTGAGGGAACAAAATTCTCAACGTCTTTCTTAACGATTCTACCATGATCACCAGTACCCTTAACCTCACTCAAATTAATGCCTTTTTCCTTGGCAATTTTCTTAGCGAGTGGAGAGGCAAATAGTCGTTGCCCATCATTCGTAGCACTAGTAACTGGATCTTGACTTGCCTCAGCAGGTTTTCCTTCCTTAACTTCTACTTTTGTTATTTCTTCGCTTTTCCCGGCCGAAGGTCCAGCATTCAGGACTGCGTTTACATCAGTGCCTGCGGGTCCAATAACAGCCAAAACGGCATCAACGGGTGATGATTCGCCTTCTTGGATACCAATATATAGCAAAGTACCGTTGTAGAATGACTCAAATTCCATTGTGGCCTTGTCGGTTTCAATTTCAGCCAATATATCGCCTTCTTCAATGGTATCGCCCACTTTCTTAAGCCAAGCTGCTACGGTACCTTCTTCCATAGTATCACTTAGCCTTGGCATTTTTACGATTTCAACCCCTTCAGGAATTTCGCTGGCACCATCGGTTGAATCAGTGACAGTGGTTTCTTCTTTGGTTTCCGCGACAGGTTCTTCTACTTTTGATGTGGCTGCGCCGTTCAACAAGGCTGAAATATCCTCACCTTCTTCGCCAATAATCGCTAAAAGTGTATCTACAGGGGCGCCATCACCTTCGGCAATTCCTATATGAAGCAGTGTACCTTCATGGAAGGATTCAAATTCCATTGTGGCCTTATCGGTCTCAATTTCTGCAAGAATATCTCCTTCTTCAACCTTATCCCCAACTTGTTTTAGCCATTTGGCAACGGTACCTTCTTCCATGGTATCGCTTAAACGGGGCATATTAATCACTTCTGCCATTTATGTGTTATTTATGTTGTACAAAAGGGTAGTCTTCTTGATCGTAGACTACATCATATAATTGGTTAACTGGAGGATAATCGGAATCTTCAGCAAATTTCTGGCATTCAAGTACCAGCTCTTTTACCCTACTATCCACTTCCTTTATTTGCTCTTCAGAGGCATAATCCTTATCACGAATTACTTGTAGAACTTGTGAAATAGGATCAATTTTTTTATACTCTTCCACCTCATCCTTTGTTCTATAGTGTTGTGCATCTGACATTGAGTGTCCTCGATAACGATAGGTTTTCATTTCAAGGAAAGTTGGTCCGCCGCCACTTCTGGCACGCTCAATGGCTTTGCTCATTTCCTTGGCAACAGTAACAGGATCCATACCATCTACAGGTCCACAAGGCATTTCATAACCCAAACCTAATTTCCAGATTTCTGTTGAATGTGATGTTCGAGCCACGGAAGTACCCATAGCATACCCATTGTTCTCACAAACGAAGACAACTGGTAATTGCCAAAGCATCGCTAAGTTGAAACTTTCATGCAATGACCCTTGTCTTACAGCGCCATCTCCCATATAACATAAGGTTACGGCATCACGCTTAAAATACTTGTCGGCAAAAGCCAAACCAGCACCTAGTGGAATTTGGCCGCCTACAATACCATGACCACCGTAAAAACGATGTTCCTTGGAAAATATATGCATTGAACCACCCATACCTTTTGAAGTTCCTGTCACCTTACCATATAGCTCAGCCATTACTTTTCTTGGGTCTACCCCCATTCCAATGGGCTGAACGTGGTTCCGGTAAGCAGTGATCATCCTATCCTTAGTAAGATCCATAGCGTGCAACGCCCCGGCCAAAACGGCTTCTTGCCCATTATATAAATGAAGGAATCCTCTAACCTTCTGCTGAATATATACCGCCGCAAGTTTATCCTCGAACTTTCTCCAGAACAACATGTCCTCGTACCACTTCAGATATGTTTTTTTGGTGATTTTTTCCATTAACCGTTTATTTAATAAAGATTCAAGTTTTAAAATGCATCCAACATAGCGTAAAATGCATAAAAATCAGAAAAACAAAAATACACATATTAATCAATCGGTAAAAAAATAAACCAAAAAGCTTAGTGCATTTATGCTCATTAACAAATAAACGGATTATGAATATATAATTATGGACACCTGAGTAGCTTTGACAAGCTATAAATACGAATTGTTAAAACTCAATGGCAGAAGGTCATCTAAAGATTGACACTTAATAATATCCCCTTGCTCTCCCATCAAAATAAGTTCTATGGGACTTTGTTGTTTATATTCATATTCAGAAATTGCTTGTCTACAATTTCCACATGGTGCTGCGGGTTTCGTTACCAAATGGGTATTTGATTTGGCGGTTATCGCAATAGATTTTATGGTTACTCCTGGAAATTTAGCACCGGCCTGAAAAACTGCAACACGTTCAGCACATAAACCAGAAGGGTAAGATGCATTTTCTTGATTACTGCCAATTACCACTTCGCCATTCTCTAATAGTACGGCCGCACCCACCTTAAAATTAGAATAGGGTGCATAGGCATCTTTTCTCGCAGCTATGGCCAAAAGCATTAAACGATGGTCCTGTTCATTCAGTTCTTCAAGGGACTCAAAAACGGAAAGTTCAAATGAAATGGTTTGTTTTTTCATGGTAATTGAAGCTGCTATCTTAGACCAAAAATAACAAAACCTGCGCAATGGCAGGTTTTGTTATTGAATTTTGAAATTGATTAATCATTTAGAAACTGTTGCCCTAAACCAAAGGTAAGGGAAAATCGTAAGGTGTTTTCCAATGGATTTTTTACTTGTGATGTAGAGAATAAGTAAGAAAGATCAATCTGGGCAGACTTGAATTTAAACCCGGCCCCTATAGTAAAGAATTTTCTAGAACCTTTTTGTTCACTTTCATTAAAATATCCTGTTCTAACCATGAACGCTTCTTGATAGGTATATTCTACGCCTAAGGCCCAAGTAATTTCTTTGAGTTCTTCACTAATCCCATCGGGGGCATCTCCGAATGAATTTGCAATACCATTGAAAAATCCTATTTGTTGGTATTCGTCATTATCGCTAGAATCTATTACCCCATCTTCATTAAAATCTTTAGGTGTCGGAACAAGCAGTTTATTAAATTCCGCTGTTAACCCTATCACATTATCTTGGTCCAAGATAAAATCGAATCCGGCTCCAAAACCTAATTTAGCAGGCAAAAAGTTTTCCTGCCCTCCCGCATCATATTGGATTTTACCCCCTAAATTGGAAAAATTAAATCCAGCCCGCCATCTACCATCAAACTTGTTATACGCTATTTCACGCGAACGGTAATACCCTGCGACATCAACGGCAAATGAACTTGCGGCTTGGGAATCCTCCGTTCCGTTTTGTTGTAATTTCAGGTTAGACCTTATATACCTACCGCCAACTGCCATTGAAAAGGTTGGGCTTAATTTTAAGGAATAAGATCCATCCAAAGCTAATTCATTGGGTTTGGCAATGGTCCCAGGATCATTTGCAAATTGTCTTAACTCAATTTCCCCTAAGGTAAAATAACGTAGGCCAAATGCAAAAGCACTTTGATCATTTATTTTATTATAGAAACTGGCATTCAAGAGTGATATATCGGTAATTATACTTTCCAAATATGGTGTATAACTAAGACCTATACCCATTTTTTGCTCTGCAAAGGCAAATTTTGCAGGGTTCCATTGTTGTGAAAAAGCATCGGTGGAAGTGGCAACTCCCATATCACCCATCCCCGCTGATCTGGCATCTGCAGCAATGTTCAAGAAAGGGACAGCGGTAGTTATAACCCTATCCTCCTGAGCTGATAGCTTAATAACAAAAACCAATACGATAAGTAATGCAAGTTTTTTCATTCTTTGAAGGCTTATTTTTATTAAAAAATAGACTTAGTGTCCAATAATCAAGTAAGTATTGTACATGTAAACGGGGTTTTTAAAAATATCTTGTACCATTCATCGAAAAAATTTCAATTCCTACTATTCCAAGTTTTTTACCTCTGTTAAATGAATATGGTAGAATTTTTATTCCAATAAAATTTATTCCCCGCCAAAAAATTGAAAATGTGCATTGTTTAAAAGAAAAAATAGCTTCAATACTATTATGGCAATTACACCGTTATAAATTGTGTATAAAGTCTTTCTTCCGTATTTAAAATGGTTGATTTGGAAATATTTTTTTAAGATTAAAATATT
>JABDKZ010000358.1 GCA_013001935.1 Maribacter sp. | reverse complement strand
GTTACATATTCCCTACTATTGTTGATCGTTTTCGGTAGTATTGTTGCCTTTACCTCATATAATTACCTGTTAAAAGTAGTTTCTCCTGAAAAAGTAGCGACATCAACCTATGTAAACCCCATTATTGCATTGGCTTTGGGCTGGTATTTTTTAAATGAACAAATAACGGCCCAGTCGATCATCGCAGCAGTTATTTTATTGACAGGGGTTTACTTTATAAATACAAAAAAGAAATTCGTGGTCTTTTCTAGATTTTTCCGATAGGCAATACCTTCACCTTGCCATTATTTTGATTGGACTGTACATATCTATTCAACCCTACTTTTTGTAACTTATCTGACTTTTTAATGTCATACTAGTATCAATCAATAAAACAATCAGTATATGAAACGGCTATTTTTATTCCTATTTGGTTTTGTGGTATTACATACTGCAGCACAAACTACCATCACAACCCAACAATGGCAAGAAGATCTTAAATTCCTCAAGGAAACAGTGCATGGGGAGTACCCATTCTTATTCAAAAAAACCACTGCCAAAGATTTTGATGCAGCAGTAGCCAAATTACATGAGGATATACCCAATTTACAGGAACATGAAATCGTAATTGGACTTGCAAGACTGGTTGCCTCATTCAAGTATGGGCATACCGTACTTGGCTTCAGATACCAGCCCCATGCATTTCATCAATTACCGGTAAATTTCTACCAATTCAATGATGGCCTTTTCATACAGGGAGCCCATAAGGATTATAAGAAGGCCCTGGGTGCAAAAGTGATTGCTATTGGTGGAGTTGGTGTTAAAGAGGCGCTAAAGGCAGTATATCCCGTTGTACCAGCAGAGAACGACCAGTTTTTTAAGGCCTATGCCGGAATTTATTTAAGCATTCCTGAAGTACTTCATGCCCAAGGGATAATTACGGAGTTTTCAGAATCTGTGGAATTGACCCTGGAAAGCAATGGTAAGACATTCAAACAGACCTTTAAATCACTACCTAAAGGGGAACGAGTCCCTACTACTTATGGTCTTGTACAACGCGATAGCATTTGGATGGATTCAAGATCGCAAGCTTCTACACCCTACTATTTGAAGAACCTTGATAAGATTTATTATTATGAATATTTACCGGAACAAAAGACCGTTTATGTAAGGCACAGCCAAATACAGGATGATCCTTCGGAAGACATCCCTACATTTTATAATCGGTTATTCAATTTTATTGAGGACAATGATGTTGAACGCTTGGTTATTGATGTTCGTTTGAACGGGGGCGGTAATAATTATAAGAACAAGCCCATCATTACGGGAATTCTAAAATCCAAGAAAATAGACAAGGTTGGTAATTTGTTTGTTATTATCGGAAGACGAACCTTTTCGGCCTGTCAAAATTTGGTGAATGAGATGAGCAATTATACCAATGCCATTTTTATTGGCGAACCCACCAGTGAGAATATTAATTTTTATGGCGATAATAATCGGGTAGAGTTGCCCAATAGTAAGATTCCCGCCTATTTGTCCTTTGCTTGGTGGCAAGATAAGCCACAGTGGGAAGGCCGTGAATGGTTGGCACCCCATATTGCCGTTGACATGGGTTCTGCTGATTACTTTGCAAACAGAGACCCTGTTCTTGAAGAGGCCTTGTCTTTTGAAGCAACTGATTTTGTTCTGGATCCTATGGATCATATGACCAATTTGTTCATGACAGGGAAAATTGAGCAGTTGAAAACCGATGCCGTCATGATGGTCAATGATCCCAAATACAAATTTTTCCAATTTGAAGAAGAATTCAATAAGGCCGGTTACCGCTTGTTGGGAAGCGGACAAATACAGGAATCAATTTTTGTATTTCAAATGAATGCCGATTTATTCCCGGATTCCCCGAATGCTTGGGACAGTTTGGCCGAAGGTTATTTAAAGGCCGGTGATAAGACCAAGGCATCGGAATTTTATAACAAAGCCATTCAAATGGATCCTAATGGTTCCACTGCCAAGAACGCAAAGGAAATGTTACGAAAAATGAATGATAAGGGGCACAAATAATAATTGAGGAGCGGCTTTTAAACTATAGTTTAATCACCATTTTACCTTTGTTTTTTCCATCAAAAAGATCAATGAAAGCCTGTGGTATGGTATCAAAACCATGGCGAATGGTCTCTGTATATTTTAGTTTGCCTTCTTTGAGCCATGTTCCCAATTGGGTCATGGCCTCTGGGTATTTCTCTTCATAATCAAAGACGATAAAGCCCTGCATCAAGGCACTTTTCCGAATCAAAAACGTATGCACACTTACACTTTTTGGCAGCGAAGTTTCATTGTAAACTGAAATCGCTCCACAATTGATCAGGCGTGCGTACTTGTTAATATTGTACAAAACTGCTTCTGAAATTGGTCCACCAACATTGTCAAAATAAACATCTATCCCATTAGGACAAGTGGCCTCAAGCGCTTTGACCATATTTTCAGTAGTGTTGTAATTAATTGCTTCGTCAAATCCGAAGTCGGTTTTTAGCATTTCAACTTTTTCGTCGGTACCGGCAATACCCACTACATGCAAGCCCATAATTTTACCGATCTGCCCTACGATACTACCTACGGCACCCGCTGCGCCAGAAACCACCAAGGTTTCCCCTTTGTTTGGCTTTCCAATTTCCGTCAAGCCCAAATAGGCTGTTATTCCTGTCATGCCCAAGATGCCCAAATAAGCTGATAAAGGGGCTTTTTCAGGATCAACTTTCAGTAAACCTTCCCCATTTGAAACCTGTTGCTCTTTCCAGGCCAACATGCCCAAAACAAAATCACCTTTAGAGAAGTCATGGTTTTTAGAGTTCACTACTTCCGCGATAATACCGGAAGTTATTGGTTTGTGAAGCTCAAAAGGGGGTATATATGATTTTACATCGTTCATTCTACCTCTTAAATAGGGATCCACGGAAACATAGACTGCTTTTAAGAGGATTTCGCCATCAGATAGTACGGGTACAGTCTCATCCTTGAACTTGAAATCTGAAATTTTAGGCATTCCAATAGGCCGGCTATTCAATACAATGGTTTTATTCATTCCTTTTATGGCTTTAACTTATGTTTAGAAATTACATTTATATGTTATCGCTTTATTTAGTTCTCTAAAATTTCAATTTTATTCCGCTTTGAATATATCTTCCCTTCATCATGCAATTCCTTTAAAAGGCGAGTAATTACTACTCTTGATGTGTTTAAGTCAGTTGCAACTTCTTGATGTGTGATTTCAAGATTCAAATCATTTGATGTATTCGCTATGTTTTTTAAATATTTAAGTAGTCGTTCTTTCATTTTAAGAAATGCCAAATCGTCTATAGATTCAACCATTTCGAGTAGCCTAAAATGATAGCTATCAATTATAAAATGTCGAAATGATTCATATTTGACCAGCCATTTATCAATTTTATCGACGGGTAAAAGAACCATATCAACATCTTCCTCAACAATTCCTTTGAAAATACTCTGTTGTCTATTGATGCAATTCGCGAACGAAATTGCACAGGTGTCACCATGCTCTAAAAAATAAAGCACCAGTTCTTTCTTATTTTCTTTTCGGATGATTTTAATTACGCCACTTAAGATCAGAGGGATATGGGTCATCTCTTCACCAATATCAATAAGAAGTCCACCTCTTTTAATTGAACTACGAAAGCCTACTTTTATAATTTCATCAAGAAATTTACTTTCAAAAAGATGGGAATAATTCTCTTCTAATTTTTCTCGTAAAGTGGGTTCGCTTATTAACATCAAGAATTGCTATTTCATTTGAAATACAAATGTAAGTATAACAAATAAAAACCCCCTCATAATTATCCGAGGGGGTTTTTCAACCTAACTTATGAAAACAACTCAACTAATTCCGATGGTACTAATTTTAAAATCTAACTTGCACTTGGGCCAAGAACATATCGTTGTTTACGTTTATATGGGTTTCGATATGCGCTTGATAATTTACTTGTAACCGTATATTATCATTTGCGAAATAATTAAAACCAAGCGTCATCATTTCTTGATACCCAATTTTTTTAACATCTATATTCGGGTCAAAATATTCGTATTTGAATACAGGTTGAATCTTCCATTCAGTATCATACCAGACCATGATATAGGCACCGTCCCTTTTTTCGCCAAGTTCAACTGGTGTTGCGCCACATCCACCACCGACTGCACGGTTGTAATCGCCTTCGTCGTAAATATATTCACCTTGGATTTTTAGATTATTGAATTCCATGGCCACTTCGCCACCAAAAGTAGTACGCGAAGCACTATTCGTATTGGGATAACCATACCTAAAACTACCTCCAAGAGTTAAATAGTTAGTGACTTTATAGGTAGCCCTACCAACAATATCCTTATTTGTATTGTTGTCAACTACACCTAAACCTCTACCATTCATTAAGGCCAAGGAATAATTAAGCTTGGTATATTTATTGCCTCCAAACAAACCAATCCCAAAATCACGTTGCGGTGCCACCAATTGGTCTACAACGATTGATCTATCTATAGTCGTAAGACTATGGCAAGGAGTCGCTAACTCTATACTAAACGGTTGTTTGTAGGATCCCAAAGATACCCTAGCCCAATTATATTTATCGTAGGTGATGAAAGCATCCATAATATAGGCATCTCCTGTACTACCGATAAACGGACTTGTTTCAAGCATAAAATAATAGGAAAAATCATCCATTACCCTACCTCTAACACCAATTCTGGCTCTCCTGAACCTAAAAGTACTTTCAGCCGGTTCACTAAAGGTATAATTATATTCAGATTGCAAGTACCCAAACAAAATAGGTTTATTACCGCTTATGGAATCATTGGCAGACCCTGGAAGGTCACCTTCACAGCCTTGTGAAAAGACTTGGTTCCCTAAGCATATAAAAGCTATTACAAATACTATATATAATTTGTTCATCTTATCGTCTTTTATAGTTCCCATTTAGTTTACCACTGGCAAGTTCTTTGGATTGCTATCACCTCCCCATTGATTTGTTGTGAAAGCCTGATTTGAATTGAACATACCATTCATCCCAAATGTTAAACTATAAGCGTCGTAGCCAAGAACCCTCAAGTATGCAGTTAAAACAGCGGAAGTCTGACCTGTATAGCAATAAGAAACCACTTTGGCATTGGAATCGGGGTTTAATCCCAGATAGGAATTGTCTGTAAAAGTCAACGGAAGAATGCGATAAGCACTATTAATATGGCCGAAACCAGAATAATCAGTCTCACTAAAATAGTTGTTGACAAAGTAATTACTTGGAGAATTCAAAACTTCGGTTCCAGTAACTGTTTTAAAACCGGCTGCCACTACTTGTTCAACCCTATCTTTTAAAATCTCTGAACCGTCTGTTGAAAAACTGGAGATTACAGGCTCGGAAAACACTTCATTTGTGGGCGCATTAGCATACGCCCAATTAGAATGTCCATCAGCCTCGTTACCAATGTTGTTATTCCAGGGACCTGCTGTTGTAGGATTCCAACCGCTCATTCCCCATTTCAAAGCTCGGGTTTTGGAATGGCCATACAAGCGCATCAATGATGTTGCATAGCAGGCTGTTTGACCGGTATAACAAACTACCAAAACTGGTTTTGTTGTGCTCGCTGCTTCGGTTAAAATATCTCCAAAAGCAACATTTATAGCTCCTTCAATATGATTAGCGGCATAATCGGTATCCTTTCTAATATCAATGATATGGTATTTTGCGAGGAAAGCGGTTAAATCGGCCTCTGCTGGGGGACCGACTACGAATTTTTCCCCATCTGCATTGGTGAGTATGTCAGTGATATCCAAACTTGAGGATAACATATGATCCTTTAGTATTGTAAATGTTGCTTCTGTGTTATTATCATCCAATATGTCATCACCACGATCACATGAGATAAACAATAACGAGGGGATTAGTAAAAGTCCGATTAAATATAATGCTGTTTTTTTCATGATTTAAAGTTTTATATTGATTGTTTATTTTTTTATTCTACTACCGGGAACATGTTGATTTCTTTTTTTGTAAATGCATCCCAGCCTTTTTCCTTTAGTACACTATTCATAAAACTGTTTGCCCCATAGGCGACATTTCCAGTATCATATCCTAAAACATTCAGGTACGCCACAACGTAGGCTGCTTTTTGACCTGTTTCTTCGTAAACCACAACTTTTTCATCAACGGGTAGTGTAAGTAGATTATCTGCCAAAGATGCGTTTGGATGATAATGCAATGCCCCAGGAATATGTCCTTCGCATTTTGTTTCATCCCAATAGTTTACGATGTAATAGTTGTCAGGATTTTCGAATAAATCCAAGGATTTAATAATGTATTCTTTGTATGGTGTTTCGAATAGTACTTTCAATCGTGCATTTAAAATATTTTTTGCATCCGTTTCCCCTGTATTTAAAGTGGGATGATTGCCTTTTTCTTCTTTGGTTTTTTCAGTACTTTCAAGTTTTGAGGCATAGTCGTTCTTGATATTTTTTAACCACGACCCTTCGGCAAAATCCTCTCTCCATGAGCTCATTCCCCATTTCATACTATAGGTGTTATCGTAACCGGCCAATCGTAGTAAACCAGTGAAATAGGCAGCTGATTGTCCTGAATAGCATACGAGTACTATTTTATCATAATCCGCTGGGTTGATCTTGTTGGTGAAATAATCAGGAAGATCGGATGAAGCCACGTTCACGGCATTCTTAATATGACCGTACTCGAACCAACTTTCACTTCTAATATCAATAATATGTACTCT
>JABDKZ010000491.1 GCA_013001935.1 Maribacter sp. | reverse complement strand
TATAATTACAATAACGAACAGCATCGTTTCGAAGAAGCAGGCCGTTTGTGGAAACAGGCAGCAAAACCCTATTCCGAACATTGGAATGCCGTAATGGATGAACTGCTAGCACTGGATTTCACGCTCGCCCCAACATTCAATATCTATGAGGCCAGTCGTGATTTGCATCGCGCGAGACGTGCAGAATGGCATGAAGATTACACGCTACCTTCGCTATGGGATTTTTACCAACCCAGTAAAATATCGCATGGGTCGTATTGGCATGATTGGGGCACTGAGCAAGAAGTGGCTTGGAAAGAAAACTATAAGCTTTGGATGACCTTTGTAAATGAATATAAAAACCGCGGAGGCAGGGTTACCACTGGTTCGGATTCAGGCTTCATATTTCAATTATACGGATTTGCTTATGTCCGCGAATTGGAGTTATTGCGGGAAGCTGGCTTTCATCCGATGGAGATTATTCGTTCTGCTACCTTAAATGGCGCTGAAGCCCTAGGTATGGACGATAAAATTGGTAGTGTTACTGTTGGAAAATTGGCGGATTTTGTAGTAGTTGAAGAAAATCCTCTTAAGAATTTGAAAGTATTATATGGTACGGGAGCTGTTAAATTGACTGAAGATAATGAAGTTGTTCGTGTGGGTGGGGTTAAGTACACCATAAAAGATGGAATCATCTATGATGCCAAGGCGCTTTTAAAAGAGGTGAAGGAAATGGTCGTTACCGAAAAGAAAAAAACGAATTATAAGATTTTACAACCTGGAATCAAGGAATAAATTCCAGATACCTAACATAAAAAAATTCCCTTGCTTTCTTAAGCAAGGGATTTATTTTTATAATGCTTTATTTCTTTACTGGTACTTTAATAGGATGTAAAAAACCCTTTGTTTTTGGAAAAACAATACCATTAACAATAAACAAAGCAACGGGAATTAAAAGAATAAAAAATATCATAATAAGTAGGTTTTTTATAACGCTTGGGGAAGCGTTGGTTTAGTGAACTATTATACCAATTTTGGTTTATCTTTTTTTGTTGTGAATTTCAATGCTTTCTTAATTCGTGAATTTTTGAATTTGTATAAACGTGTAACGCTTTTTTCCTTATCGATCTTAACTTCTTTAGAATCGTTAGAAGTGATAACCCCACTATCCAAAACAATATCCATTTTAATAGGTTCCATTGTATCATTGGTATTGGTGTTTTGAGCGAACGCCGTTAGACCGAAAAAAAGAATAAAAATTAAGGTTAAAATAGCTTTCATGACTTGGGGTCTTTCTATATAAAGATAACCCCAGATGTAGGGAGAAACAGGTCAAGAATCGCTGAAAACCCCTTATTTTTCGGTTATTGGAAAAAGTTTGGATAAAGTGCAGAAAATGTTCGATGAAATATTTCGAAGTCCATTTCAACTCACCGATTGTTTGTGTATTTGGTCGGTATTCAATGCCAATATTTCCTTATGGTTTTTGAATTACCATGATTTTAGTAAGCTAAAAAATTCCGGATTTTTACAATTATATTAGGTTTCAAGGGCGATTTTATGGAAAAGTCACTGCGCAAAATCGCCTTACAGCAGGTTGAGACGATACCAATATATTTTGATTGTAACCGAATTTCGGGCATCTAAATGTGCAAAACAGGTTTTGTTTTGAACCTAATAGGGATAATTAAGGTTTCTATTACCCTTTTATTCTTGGAACTATGCTATTTGATATTATTGAAGGTATGTACTCGGAATGGGGACAAATAACAATATGAAAATTACCTGTCATTCTGACTTCTTAGGCTAATTTGGGTCTATCCTTATTAGTTGTAAAAGCCAAGGCCCTTTTGATTTTTGAATTTCTGTACTTGTAGATTCCAGCTTGGTCATTTTGTGTATTCAATGAAACTATTTTTTTCATAGAAGTTAGTGCTAAACCCTTTTCTGTTGTATTGGATTGTTTTTCAAGATCTTTGTCTTGGGCAAAGGAAACAAAGCCTGTACAAATAAAAACGGTTACAAAGAAAAGGGTTCGCATAGTTTGTAGTTAATTTGGTTAAAGTGATAACACCCAACCATTACTTTCCCTACAGTTTTATTCGACTAACAGTGCTGTTTTATCGATAAAATGCTAATTTACCGATGAACTACACACTATTATCGTTTAATTCCACTTTTATTAATACACTTTATCGATGTTTTTGGTAGTTTGTCGGACGTAAATCACAAGGAATTGCTTCTTGCTCACCTTTAAAAAGAAACAAAACTATGATTGTACAAGTCAAAGGCGAGGACAAGGATTTCACATTTCATCCTTAGCTTTTGAAAAAAAGATCTATATTCTTAACATTCACTTTACTTCTTTACGAAGTACCTGTAATGGCGGACTACTGATAACACTTCTACTATTCATTAAACCAATCACCAAAACCAATAAAGAAATGCCCGGCAATAGAATTAGAAAAGGTTCTAAGGCAGGCGTAAATGGTGTTTTAAATACAAATACGGCCAATAACTGGCTTCCTAACAAGGAAAGAAATATTCCAATACTACTACCTAAAACTCCCAAATAAAGATACTCCATGGCTGTAATCTTCAAAATCTGTACGCTACGAGCACCTAGTGTACGTAACAGTACACTCTCTTTTATACGTTGATACTTACTGTTTCGTACCGAACCGATCAAAACAATAATGCCTGTGAGAATACTGAAAACGGCCATAAAATTGATCGCCCACGAAATTTTATCCAAGATACTTTCAATAATGGTAATAATCTGTCGCAAATCTATAATCGAAATGTTAGGGAACTTTCGGACTAGTTCTTGTTGTAGTTTAGCCGAAGCACTTTCACTTGCAACATTGGTAGATAAAACATTAAACTGGGGGGCATTCTCTAATACCCCCGTGGGGAAAACAATAGAGAAATTCAACTGCATACGACCCCAATCTACCTCACGAATACTGCCTACAACCGTTTCCATAAGTACACCTTGTACATTGAATATCATAATATCACCTATCGTAACTTGGGCATCATTGGCAACATTGTCTGATAATGAAATTGGGATTGGTCTATCATCAGCATTAGTACTTGAAACCCAATTACCATCAACCAAATTTTCGGACCCTATCAATGAATCCCGATAGGTGACCCTAAACTCGTGGTATAGAATCCATTTATTCATGGTGGTTAGGCTATCCAAACGCATATCATTCACTGCCTTTCCTTTTATGCTATGGATGCGCATAGTCACGATGGGAATATTATCAATTACCCGTAAGCCTTGGGGCGTAATACTGTTCACCACATCATCCTTTTGATTGGTTTGTACATCGAGTAAAATAATATTTGGATTTTGGTTACTATTATCCAAGGCTGTTTTTGCCAATAGAATGTCTTTGGTAAAATAAAGCGTACTTATCAGAAAAGTACCCACACCTATTGCCAATATCAGTACCATTGTCTGGTTATTGGGCCTGAAAAGATTAAGCAGGCTTTGACGGGCAATAAAGCCCCATGTCGTTGGGAAATACTTTTTTATTCCCTTCATAAATAAGATTGCAATCCCCGATAAAACTGAAAAGGTCACTAAAATTCCCAATACAAATGCCAAGGCCAACTGCCAACTTTCAAGAAGCCATAGTGAAAATATAAATATGAAAATTAGTATAGTGGCCAGGACCAAAAAAGAAGCTTTTCGCGATTTGGTATTGTCCTGTTCCTGAATACGCAATACTTGTAAGGGTGAAACATACCATGTACTTAACAGTGGGGTAAGGGCAAATAATACTGACATAAAAACGCCCAACAACAATCCGAGCAAAATAGGTTGAACTGAGAATGATATCTGAACATCAAAGGGTAAAAAATCCTCAAGTATTAAAGGGAAAAGCTGTTGAAGCGAAACCCCTATCAAGGTTCCCATAAGGCCGCCCAATAAACCCAATCCAGCAATTTGGATAAGGAAAATAAAAAATGTCTGTTTGCGACTAGCTCCCAAACACTTAAGAACTGCAACTGCACGCAATTTTTCCTTAATGTAGATATGCACAGAGCTTGCAATTCCCACACATCCCAATAATAAAGCGATGAACGCCACCAAATTCATGAACTTGCCCACATTTTCGTAACGGCGACCAAGTCTTTCACTGGTTTGGGTATGTGTATCCATATCTGCGTTTTCGAGGTCGAGTTTTGGATCTACTTCTTTGTAAATTTGCTCCATATCGCTAGTGGTTTCAGCCACAAAATAGTAGTTATAACCAACCCTACTCCCTCTTTGCAGCAGCTCTGTAGCATCAATAAAGCGATAAGGAATTATGATGGGAGGTGCAACAGAAGCTGATACTGCCGTACTACCCGGTGCTGATTTTAGCGCTCCTAGAATGGGGAAACTCAATTCCCCAATTTTGACACTATCACCGGGCTGTAGGCTAAATTGTAGCATCACCGTAGCGTCGACCAAGGCACCGTTTGCTCTATCGTAATCTTTAGCTGCGGTCTCGGGCTCGGTCTCAATGAACCATATATTGGAAAATTCCCTTTTACGCCCCGTATTTGCACTAATTTTGTCTTGTTT
>JABDKZ010000480.1 GCA_013001935.1 Maribacter sp. | reverse complement strand
CACCTGTAAAAGTTGCCAAAGCATAGGCCGTGATGCTATAGAATGGACTTTTATGTTTGTACTCTTTATGAAACATATGCGCTCCCATAAACGCTACAGTCGTTTGACCTGAAGGAAAGGCATTGTTTGAGGATCCATCTGGTCTTGGCTCTGATATGCTATATTTTAAACCATTAATTACAACAAGACCGGTAGCTGTCATCGTTGCCAATGTTGTAAGTTTCCTCATTTGACTATGTTGACTACGGACACCGGCCGCATCTAATGCGAATACGGCGGCAACAGGCACATACTGGGTAATATCATCTATGCCCTCATCAAATTCTGGTAAGTACCTATTAATATCGTCCCTGACCCCCACTTTAAAACTGTTATTAAAATGCATGATGGTACCTGCGGTTATTAAACCACCGGCAACGAGCAAAGAGGCACCAGTATCTGTTTTATACCACTTTTGCTTGACTGCGGTAGAATCCCAATACGAATTTAACATGAATGGTTGCGAAGCATATGTATTAGTAGACTCCCAATACCCCATTGTTTTATCGGTATTGAAATCCGAGGTGAAATCTATATTGGTAGCGGGTAAAAATTGAAGCTGTTTGGTTTGCTTAAAACTATTGTATTGATTTAATTTAGGCGAATATTGTGCAGAACCTGAGGTTAATCCTAAAAAACAGATTGCAAGTACCCAAAATCTCATGCGTTGATTTTTTTATTTTAGTTCCCACCCAAAACCACTTGAAAAAACGTAATCCGCAAAATTACCCACTACCGCAGGTTGATTATCGTAATTCAAGGTAAATTCTGCTTTGATATAAAAGTCAAAAGGAAGGTCGTATTTCAATACAAAGTTATAGTCTACCCGAAATCTTCCTCTTTCGGATAAACTTGGGAAACCAATTACCTTGGTCGTAAAATTCAAGTTTTCAAAATTGAACATATCAAATTGGGTAATGAGCTGTAATTCAGTTGATCGCTTGTTCAATTGAGAATCAAAAAAATCCTCGATATTATAGGTAAGCCCTGTACCTACAATCCAAAACAACTTATTTGAAGCTATGAGTAAGCGTCCGGCCCCTGCGGCAGGGGTAATCCTGTTTCTTATGCCCTGTTCAGTACTCTGTAAATAGGAGATTTCACCTGAAATGTACCACTGTTTCAGGTATCGCTGAATGGCCAGTGACATCGTTTTCCTTTCAATACGTTCTGCATTATCCCTTTCCGAGTAAAGGACATTGAAATCGAAAGCCGAACTCCATTTATCGCTTGAATACTTGAGGTTACCAGTATAGGTGAGTTGCCTGTTGTTATTGGTCTTGGATAAATTAAAACCCACATCGAAAGCACCCGTGAAACGACTCCAAAATTCTTCGTCAATTTCCTCCAATCTAATGATATCCTGTATTGAGATTTCAGACACCACCCCATCTTTATCAATAATACGCGCTTTATGAGGTGCCAATGGTTTCATCCTGCCTGTTATTTGCGTGCGATTGGTAAGATGAATCACACATAAACCGGTGGTGCTTATTGAAATAATATCATCAAAGTCGATATTAAAATCTTTATCGCTGTATGAGGTTTTAAAGACCAATACACTTTTATTAAGCGTTTTAATTTCTCCTACTAATAGGTCGTTATTCTTGAGTTTGATGGAATCGTTCTGGGCGCATAATGCAGTACTTACGAAAAAGAATAGAAGAACATGGAGGGTTTGGCCTAGCCTATAAGGTATTTGTAACTCCATAAATTTATTATGCCCGAACGAATTATGATGCCATGGTAGTTCGGTGATATTATATCTTGCGCCTATATTGGGCTTATTTAGCTTCGACAAGATATTAATTAATGCAAAAGAATCGAAATTTATAGGGCTATTTCATAGCGCCTTTTTTCTATTCTTTTATGATTCATGGGTTCTTACAGGAATTAACGCTTTGTGGCTTCCCAAAATCTTAAAAACAACGTCTTGTCTTTTCAGGCTTGTGCCAACGAAGGAAGAACTTAAGGACAAATCAAAATTGTATATTCTTTCAAAAAATTTTCCAAAACTCCTTAAACGGGTGTATATTAAACATCAAGAAGAAAAATGGGGTCAAGGTAATCGTGAAAAGCCGATTAAATCATCTATAGTTTGTATAATACTAACTTTTAATACTATAAAATGACTAGTACCAAAGTCAAAAAAATAAGCATTGGGGTCCTTATAGTTCTTGGGATACTCTTCTTGGTTATCAAGGGGTTCGAGTGGAAGATCGAATCTAATTTCCAAGATAGCATAAATTCAAATCCGGATAGGGCTTACAACATTACGTATATCGATTTGGATTTAGACACTTTTTTTAAAGGAGTTACTCTTGACGAAGTTCGTATTGAGCCCTTACACCCCGGAAAGGGGACCGTAATTACAGGACATGTTGATTACGCTACCATACAAGGAATTGTATGGAGGGATTTTTTATTTGATAAAAAGTTAAACATAAGGGAGATTGCTTTTGAACAGCCATTATTTGAGGTGACCCTAGGTGCAGATACTACTAAAACCAAGGGCGGTAAGGGAATGCAAGACCTTTTTGGCGATATCTTGTTGCGGGCCGATTTAAACACTTTTCGCATTCAAAATGGTTCGATTGTATTAAAGGATTCCGTTTCACAGACGGTAAAAGGTGAGATAAAGCGAATAGACATTCTGGCGACTGAAATTGAAACCGATTCGTTGAAATTCAAACACCTTATTCCGTTTGAAGTGGGCAATTTGAATATAGACATAGATAGTATAACCTTCAAACCCGACGACTACACAGCTATTAACTTAGGTCGTTTTCATTATAATCTGAGAGACAAGGAGTTTTTGTTGAACGATCTATCATTGGGCTATTCATTGGATTGGGTTGAAGTTAGCAAGCGCTTAGGCGTTCAAAACGATATCGTTGAATTAGATGTAAAAGAAATTGGCATTCATGGGCTTGAGCCTTCTAGCGATTTTTATACACAATTGGATATTGAGGCCGAAAAAATCACCGTTGATGACCTGAATATTAAACTGCAAAGAAATAAGAATTTGCCCAGGCCTGCGGATGTAGCCAAGCCCATGTTTCAAGGTATTATCAACGCAATTCCCATGGCCATACTAATTGATACCATCCAAATTTCAAATGCTGCCATAACCTATGGCGAACTTGGTGTTGAGAAGCATGAAACGGGATCCATCAAGATCCATGATATGAATGGCAAAATCACGGGGGTCACAAACATGCCTGAAGAACAATTGCACATTGGTGAATTAGAAGCAAAAATCAATGCAAGTATTGCAGCTAAGACCCAAATTAATATTGATTTAAAGGTGCCATACGATATAGAAACATTTTCAATAGCTGTAGCTGTCGGGGCCATGTCTATGACCAGTTTAAACCCCACCTTAAAACCCTTGGCTGGCGTTGAAATGGTTACTGGGCAAATGAACCGAATGCAGTTCGCAATGAACGCCGGGCCATATCGTTCCCAAAACAAACTGGTTTTTGACTACAGTGACCTGCATTTGAAATTAATCAATGAAGCGGATAAAGGAAAAAAGAAGGTGTTGCTTTCCGCTATTGCCAATGGCGCAATAAGACCTAATAATCTCCCGGGGCAAAAAAAATACCTGACTGCCAATTATAGCTCTGTACGAAACCCCTATCGCTCACCCATTAATTATATTGTCCAAGGCTTGGTTCAAGGATTCACAAGGATAGTCCCTGGAACGTTCGTGCAAAAATTGATCAATAAGGATAGTAAAAAGAGAAAGAAAAAGAGAAAGAAATAAATAGCTCATATATCGTAGCTATCACAATTCCTGCAACGAATTAAGTCAAAATAGTTTTCTTGCTATCGTCAAATTTTGAAAGTCCTGATCTCATGGGTTTATCCATTCGCGATTGGGGGGAGCTTGCTTCCTGGTTTTTAAAAGTTTCATTCGGGCTCGCTTCCATATTTTTTTATTAAATGAAAGGTGGTTTACATCCTTATTCTGCAGAACCCCTTCAATAGCTGCGATTTCCGTTAACAATTCCTTGCTATCGCTGGCGAGTGCCAATGCGCGCAAGGTAGGCTCATTAAGCTTCAGATGACCGATCCAATGATAAAGTGATGGTATGGCTTTTCCAGGATCCCCACTGTTTGCATCTGACAAAAATCGTTTAAAGGCATAGGTCTCCGAGGCACGATACTTTGCCCATTTGTCACTTAGGATCTTCCTCACTTTTAGCATATATCGAATAAAAAGATAAAATACAATGCTTACTACAACCAATACCGCAAGAAATTCCGATAAGCTTAAACCAAAATAGGTTTTGGCCTCCTCTTCAGTTTCCTCCGCTTTTAACACCTCTTGATTTACCTGTAGGGAATCTTTTATGGTCTTGAGAATTCCCAGATCCGGATTAGGCTGCACCTTAATGGTTCTTCCCTTAATGGTTCTCTTTAAATATTTTTTTTGATACGGATTCCACCACCTAAACTCCATGTCTTCCAGGACAATTTCTCCTTCTTCTTCAAACAGGTATTTAACGCCATCGGTTCTGGTTGCACTAATAGCTGTTCTCGTTTTGTTAGTGGTTACCTTAGGTCTAATAGGGTATTCACTTACTGATGGTATGGAATCCCAAAGTATGGGCGGAATTAATTCCGCCACTGTATTTCTAGTATATCTCGTGATGGTGCGCTCAATCACATCACCCACCTTAACAGCTTTCAGGTTACCCTTCCAGTTCTCGCGAACCGTCATACCGCCAGTAACGAACCATTGATCCCGATCTATTTCAGGCGGGGTTGGTTTGATCTTGATTACTTTTTCTTTGGACTGTACTTTTCTTCTTATTCCTTTAGAAGTTCCCATTGTTGGGGATTCCACTTCAAAATTGAGGGCTGGAATCACAATATCCTGTTCCTCAAAAGGGAACACATTGTAAATGAACTGTATGCCGGCATAGGTCTGTCCTTTTATTTTCCTTGAGGTACTCACAGATCTAAAATAGACGGTAAATGCTCCATTTACAGTAAGATTCCCAATATCGACCCCTTTGGTGAACCAGGTTGGCGTGTATACCGAAACCGTAATAGCAACAGGCTCTCCTACATAAACCTGGCTTTTATTTGAAGTTACCGTTGCAAAGACCCCTTGTGCAAAACCAAGGCTACTCATACATAACAGCACCAAAGTCAACAAATATTTAAGGTAAGCCTTTACCATTTCTTCTGATTTTCTTTTGGTTTAAGCTGTTTAACCCTTACCTGATACCGAAATTTTCGTTTTAAAAACAAGGCAGGGTCGTCATCTACCTTTCGCATTAAAATTTTCTGGGACTCATCCTGTTTCCCTCCCTCGAATTCGTCGGGTACCTCTTCCAATTCTTTCCCTAATCTGATTTCCGTTGACACCGTTTCTTCTTTGCGTTCCTTTTTCATATCCTCATCGTCAGCCTCTTGTCCGCCACCACCTAGGTCCTCAGGATCTGTATTTTGTATATTTTCTTGTGCTGCCGCCTCTGATACTTCTTCCACTTCCCCGATTGCTATGCGTTGCGAAGCGATCAGGTTAGTGGTTAGGGCTGCATTTGTAGAAGCTGCTATAAAGGTAGCATCGAGAGCAACGGCTTGATCGAAGGCTTGCTTGGCTGAATTCAGGTTTCCGATCTTATAATAGGCCAGTCCCAGGTTATACCGACCTTGGGCAGTAGTATCCATCTCAAAAGACTTTATTGCACTGGCGTAATCCTCTCCTTTGAAGTATGCTGTTCCCTTTCGAAGCGGGTCCGAAAATAAGCGCGCCGCTTCTTCATATTTTTCGTTGTCAAAATATTGCTGTGCTTTATAATCCTCGGTCATCCATAGATCCTTAAATGAAGCATCCGGGGAACAGGAAGTCAGTAAGAGAACAAAGCCAAAGGAATAGATGACCCAGCCTTTTCTAAACC
>JABDKZ010000479.1 GCA_013001935.1 Maribacter sp. | reverse complement strand
AGTTTAGACAGGCCCAGATCAATTTGTTAAATGCCGCAACCAATAGGAATTTGGCAAAGTATGATGCCAAGCTCGCCGAACTACAGTTATTACAGCTAACCGGCCAATTGCTTAATATTGAGTTGTAAGCTGTACTCTTAAGACCCCATTAAATGCTCGAACATTTTTTTCAATGCCCGTATTGTTGGGAAGAGATATCGATGTTGATTGATACTTCCATTAGCAAGCAAACCTATATCGAGGATTGTGAAGTTTGTTGCAATCCAATTGAGGTAAGTCCACAATTCAGAAATAATCAACTCCTAGCTTTTGAGGCTAATGGATTAAGCCAATAAATCGGGTCGGTAAATTACATTCCTAAAGTAAATCTTGGTGTGGGAACGTGGTATTGCATAAGTAACAAAATCATCATGATCTATTAAAATATAAAGGCGGGTTTCCTATTTTATGCTGCGAAATTTTAATAAATTTAATAAAATTTAAACAATGGCTACCCGAGCACTAAAAACAAACAGATTCCCCTCATTTATTTTTTCAATTTGTATTATTATCGTAGGCTTTTATTCCTGTAAATCAACGGTTTCCACAGTTGAAAAAGTGGAGGTAAAGGAAATTTCAGCAAACGAGTCCTTTACCGAAACCATACCTGTAGCCAATTTAACTTTTGATATGGTCTTGGTTCCAGAAGGGAAATTTATAATGGGTAGTCCAGCTAGTGAACTAAAGAGAAAAGAAGATGAAGGCCCTCAAAATAAAGTGATGGTTGATGCATTTTGGATGGGTAAATATGAGGTTACTTGGCGAATTTTCGAACTTTTTTTTAAACAAAACCAGCCACTTTTTGATAGCTTGGAGGCCGATAAATTAAGTGCTATTGATGCTATCACCAGGCCGAGCCCTCCTTATGAGGATCCCTCCTATGGTATGGGCAAGGACGATTTTCCTGCAGTAAGTATGTCAGCGTATTCGGCTTTGGTTTTTTGTAAGTGGCTAAGTGAAATAACAGGACGATTTTATAGATTACCGACCGAGGCCGAATGGGAATATGCTGCCCGGGCAGGATCTGTAACCAAGTATGGGTTTGGCGATTCTGAAGAAGATTTGGCAAAGTATGCTGTGTATTATAAGAATTCCAATAGCAAGTATGCGAAAGTGGGGAGCAAATTACCGAACAAATGGGGATTGCATGATATGCACGGCAATGTAGCCGAATGGACGTTGGATGAATACAAAGCGGATACGTATGCTGCTATGGATGAAAAGAACCCATGGATAATACCTACGGTGTTCCACCCAAGGGTAATACGTGGAGGTTCGTGGGATGATGATGCTGAAGGACTCCGTTCCGCTGCCCGAATGGCCTCAAGTGTAAAGCTGCAAAAACGTGATCCACAAATTCCGAAAAGTTTTTGGTGGTTCACAGATTCCAACTTTGTGGGAATGCGATTAGTGAGTCCCAAAGAACAGCCTAGCCAGGAAGAACAGAAGAAATTCTGGCAAATGGTTTTGGATGAAGGATAGGTTTTTGGCCCATTTTTTGTTGATTACATACTAAACTTTATAAAAATAACATGAGAAATCTTATAGTTGCCTTGTTGGTGGTTTTTAGTTTTTCTCTTGGTTGGTCCCAAGAGAATTATTCGTTATCCGAAGAAAGTACGTTGACAGTTGATGGTACGTCAACACTTCATGATTGGACCGTTACGGCGAATAGCTGTAGGGGTGCATTGGTATTGGATGCAGATGCATTCAAAGAAATATCATTTGAAGCCGATGTAGCAAGTATAGTAAGTACCCGTGGTGCAACAATGGATAAGAAGACACACAATGCCCTAAAAAAAGAAGAACATCCCAAAGTCATGTTTTCTGCAGGCAATGTGGCTTTTTCGGAAGGCGTGAATCAGCCCATTTCAGGGAAATTGAATGTTGCTGGCGTAGCGAAAGATATTGTTGTTATGGCAGACATCAAGAATTCTGATGCAAACATCAAACTAAGCGGTAGTTATAAAATAACATTACAAGATTATGATATGGAACCCCCTAAGGCAATGTTCGGTTCAATCGTGGTAGGTGATGATGTTACTGTGAATTTCGATTTGGTTTTTGCAAAAGAATAAGGGATCCAAAGGGGTTTTATAGCTTTATTTTATCCATTTTATGGAAAGAATCTTTTTCATAATCTTCTTGTTTTTTACATGTTTTACTACACATGCCCAAAAACGGTTTGAATATTCCCATCAGCAAATGGGTACCCAAATTGGACTGGTATTTTATACAACAGATAAGGTGCTGGCAGATTCGATGGCCTTATTGGCATTCAATCGTATTGATGAATTGAATGAAAAATTCAGTGATTATATTGATACTAGTGAGCTAAGCTTACTCGCTAAGGAAGTAAACAAAGAAGTCGTTGTTAGCGATGATTTATTCAGGGTTCTTAAAAAGGCCACTGAGGTTTCTGAAAATACGAATGGTGCTTTTGACATTAGTGCCGGACCCCTGATCCAACTTTGGAGAGAGACGAGGAAAACAAGGATACTTCCTTCAGCATCAGCTAGGAATAAAGTGATGCAAAATGTGGGTTATAAGTTTGTAGAATTTCCAAAAAAAAATGTGGTGCGGTTAAATGCTAGTGCCATGCAACTAGATTTGGGAGGCATAGGCAAGGGCTTTGCAGCGGATGAGGTAATTAAAATACTTGAATTGAATGGTGTAACTTCTGCCCTGATTGATATGGGTGGGGATATACGGGTAAGTAATCCTCCACCAGCGAAGGAATATTGGGTATTGGCGTTTTCACATTTCAATTCGGAGGGTAAAGAGGTCCTAAAGAAAATTGCGTTAAAGAATGCTGCGGTTGCAACTTCTGGCGACGTGTATCAATATGTTGAAATTAAGGGTAAAAAGTATTCACATATCGTCAATCCCCAAACTGGTATGGCCTTAAGTAATCGTATTCAAGTAACTACAATTGCAAAAAATGCCACCTTGGCCGATGCCTACGCCTCAGCGTATAGTGTAATGGAATTTAGAAAAATGACAGACCATGTTACTGAATTTCCTAACTTGGAAATCTTTAGGGTAAGCAAGACAAATGAGGGTTATCAAAATTGGAATAGTCCTGGGTTTTATAGTTATATTTTAAGTGAATAATTAATTAAGGTGATATGAAATTCGATCTTCAAGGGAAAACAGCAATAGTAACTGGCGGTGGTAGCGGTATTGGAAAGGCTATTTCCAAAACCCTTGCAGCACATAGGGCAAGCGTTCATATTTTGGAACTAAATGTTAATGCGGCCCAGGAGTGTGCAGAGGAGATTGTTACAGACGGTGGCTTGGCATTTGGCCATAAGTGCAATGTTGCAAAACAATCTGAGGTTAAGCATGTGATCGATGCCATTGCCAAGAATGCCCAATTAGACATACTCATAAACAATGCGGGTATTGCACATATCGGTAATGTTGAGAATACCTCTGAGGAAGCTATGGATAAGCTATATGCCGTAAATGTAAAAGGGGTATACAATTGTATCTATGCTGCAATTCCTTATATGAAAAAACAGGGCGGTGTTATTTTGAATATGACATCAATAGCCTCCTCGGTTGGGATTAATGATCGTTTCGCCTATTCAATGTCAAAAGGGGCAGCACTTACGATGATGTATTCTGTGGCCAAGGACTATGTTGCATATGGAGTAAGGTGCAATAGTATATCACCAGCAAGAATTCATACCCCTTTCGTAGATGGGTATTTAAAAGAGCATTTTCCAGGAAAAGAAGAAGAAATGTTTGGAAAATTGGCGGCAACCCAACCTATTGGAAGAATGGGAAATCCCGAAGAGGTGGCGAATTTGGCCTTGTATTTATGTTCGGATGAGGCTTCGTTCATTACGGGGACCAATTTCCCAATAGATGGTGGTTTTGTGACATTGAATGGTAATTGAAATAGTAGCAAAGACAGGATGAAGTTAATACGTTTTGGAGAAGTAGGAAAGGAAAAGCCAGGGGTGCAATTAAAAGATGGGACTAGACTTGATGTTTCCAGTTTTGGTCGGGATTATAATGAAAGCTTTTTTGGAGCTGGTGGCATTACCGACTTAAAAAATTGGTTGTCGACAAATGCCGATACATGCCCTATTATATCGTCAAATACGCGATTAGGTGTGCCTATGTGCAGACCTTCCAAAATCATCTGTATTGGCCTTAATTATGCTAAACATGCAGCTGAAAGTGGCATGCAGATACCAAAAGAACCTGTTCTGTTCTTTAAAGCCACCTCTGCAATGGTTGGGCCAAATGATGATGTTATTATCCCAAAAAACAGTACAAAAACTGACTGGGAGGTTGAACTAGCAGTCGTTATTGGTGAAAAAGCCTCTTATGTGTCAAAGGAAGACGCAATGAAACATGTAGCAGGCTATGTTTTGCATAATGATTATAGTGAAAGAGAATTCCAGATAGAACGGTCTGGGCAATGGGTCAAGGGTAAAAGTTGCGATTCATTTGCCCCTATAGGGCCTTTTATTGCTACCAAAGACGAGATTAAAGATCCACATAACCTAAATCTCTGGTTGAAAGTGAATGGGGAATTACTGCAGCATAGTAATACCTCTGATTTTGTTTTCAATATTCCCGAATCTATAAGCTATATAAGTCAGTTCATGACCTTATTGCCTGGTGATGTTATTTCTACGGGAACGCCCTCTGGAGTTGGACTTGGGTTTGACCCCCCTAGATACTTAAAACCTGATGACATAGTAGAATTAGGGATAGATGGATTAGGTTCCTCTAGGCAAAAAGCAAGGGCGTTTAGGGGGTAGTTCGTGTTGTTTTAAGCAAGGAATCAATCTGTGCTGAATGGATTTTTGTATACGTATATTAATCCTCTAACTGAAAATCGATTGTTGAGACTACTCGGACAATCTTGATTTGAGGGGTATTTTCATCCCGGTCATTAATAGTAAACAGTCCCTGTCTTGCCATCCTTATTTCCCCAACCCTTGAA
>JABDKZ010000474.1 GCA_013001935.1 Maribacter sp. | reverse complement strand
ATCTTATTGCAATTTTTAACAATATTTTCGACGAACAACAGGCTAGGCAGTTTGGTATGACCTAGAAATGCTGCCTCCATAACAGATAATGAGTAAGCATCAGGTTTCTCCAGTTCTAAGCCTTTTTCCTGGACTTCTTCGATTATCTCAAGATTGTCTACCAGTAATGTTACAATATTAACAGTGTTAAAGTATTAAACCCCTGGCTTAGGATCTTATCTATTTATGCATCTTTTATAGTTAAGTCCAAAAACTGTACTTATAGACATTGAGAGAAGATTGAATAAGAAAATCCTACTATTAAGTATACATTCATGAATAGGTATCTAATATTGACAATTTTAATTCTGGTTTTTTATTTACCCAGTTATATATCGAATGACCTTCTAGCGAGATTGACAGATGAAGATGGGATTTATGAAAACATTGGAGCACTTTTGTTTCTTTTGACCTCGCTTGGTTTTGCTGCATTGGCTGCTATACCAAGGTTATACCCAAATAAAACTCGTATTGGTAAGTATTCGGAACGGTACTACTTTTTATTCTTTGCCCTATTGTTTTTTTTCGCATTTGGAGAAGAAATCAGTTGGGGGCAACGCATTTTTAATTTTTTAACACCAGAATCAATTAAAGAACACAATATTCAAGGCGAATTTAATGTACACAACCTTGATGTTTTTTATGGAAAAACTATGGATGGTGAGGATAAGACAGGTCTATCGGCTCTTTTAAATTTGAGTAGGATGTTCTATGTGTTCTTAATAATTTACTTGCTAATTCTTCCGCTATTGTTTAAGTACAATTCTGCAGTTAGAAAACTCACCAAAAAAATGAGTTTACCAGTCCCCAATTTCCTTTTAGGAATTATCTTCTGTTTTAATTTGCAATATGAAAATGTGTTGAGATGGATTAATAGTGACCTTGAAGTTCATGGATTGGTCGAAATTAAGGAAGCTGCGATTTCCTTAATTGTATTTGCGCTTCCCTTATTTTGGATAAATTTTAAGAATGTCAAAAAGAAAGAATAAATCGAAATGTTTTAACCACATTAATTGTGGTTTATCGCACATATTTGGCGAATTACCGGACAATAACTTACCTTGTGAAATTCTAAGCCCATAATTTGGGAAAAATTCACTTTGCCATTACTCTTCAAAAATTTTTATAGCGAAATTAGTGCTGTAGTTGTCACCAAATAGAACCTTGTTTATCTTCCCAAAATTGACCAATTCTAATAACAAGAGTCGTATAGTATGGTACTATAGTAGAATTCGCACTATGTCTGTACCTGAATTATTCTATAGGGTAATAGAGACTTTCAAAAAAAATATTGACAAGCGCAATAAGACTAATTACCTTCCAAAAGGTGTAATTAGTAACTATCCCAAATCTTTATTACATGTACCAGGAGAATTTGAGTTTGTTAACACAAGTACCTATTCCATTTTTGGCAATATACTGAGGTACGATGATTCTATAAACTGGCATCGAGACCTGATCAATGAAACAGATTTTCCATTGGTATTTTCATTTTCGATTGATACCCGAAGTGGTAGAAATGGCAATGTGAAAGTCGTATGGGAGGTAAATCGACTTCAATTTTTAACTGACATATGTTTAAAGTACAGCCAAACCAAGGATTCAGGATACCTAAATCAGTTTATTTCAATTATTAATAGCTGGAAGCAAGCCAATCCCTATTTGATAGGTGTAAACTGGTATTCCAATATTGAAGTTAACATTCGCATTATTAATTGGTTCGTATGTTGGGAACTTCTTGAAGTGAATGTACTATTGGAAACGAATGCTGAATTCAAAAAATTTGTCGAGGAAAGCTGGCTTCCTTTGATCGAATTACACGGTTTTCATGCCTTTCGTTATGAATCTAAGTATTCATCTTCGAACAACCATTTAATCGCGGAAGCCAGTGGTCTTTTCATAGCAGGAAGTTATTGGTCATTTGAAAACTCTCCCAGATGGATAAAAAAAGGAAAAAAAATTCTAGAGAGGGAAATTATAAAACAGCATTCAAAAAATGGTATTAATAAAGAAGAAGCCTCAGAATATATTCAGTTTATTACGGATTTTTTTCTGATCGCATTTTTAGTTGGAGAAAGAACAGGAAATGAATTTAGTCTAAACTACAAAGAAACACTAAAGAAAATTTTCTCATATATCTTACATTTAATGGATATCTCAGGTCATGTGCCCTATTATGGAGATGATGATGATGGGAAAGTGTTATCGTTTTTTGGCAATGAAACTCAAAACAATTTTCAGTCACTCCTTACTAGTGCTTCAATACTGTTTGACAAGTCTCATTTCAAGACAAAAGGGAAAGTATTTGATTTAAAGAATCGAGTATTGTTTGGTCAACAAGGGGAGACGAAGTTTAATAATCTTCCGGTGAAGAATGTTGAATTCGAATCAAAATTGTATGAAGAGGGAGGGCATTTTTTGATCAAAAAAAGAGATGATCAAAAGGAGATTTATTTACATGTGGATGTGGCTCCCTTAGGTTACCTTTCAATAGCAGCCCATGGACATGCCGATGCTTTGTCTTTCTTTTTACATGTTGACGGACGACCGTACATTGTCGATCCTGGAACCTTTACATATCATACTCAGCCAATGTGGAGGGCTTATTTTAAAGGTACCCTGGCACATAACACCTTGAGAGTTGATGGTATGGATCAGGCTACCATTGGAGGTCCTTCCCTTTGGCTCGATAACTATGAAGTAAGTAAATTAGAAGTGATTGATGATGAAATAATGATCAAAATTAAAGGGAGTCATAATGGGTACAATAAATTAGGTGTCAAGCACCTTAGAAGTTACACCTTTGACAAAATGAATGATATTATTAAAATTGATGATGAGATCCTTGTTAACGATAATAGGCCGCATGTATATGAATTACCATTACATCTTCACCCTGAAATAGATTGTAAACAATTGTCCCAAAACGAATTTAGCATTTCTCATACTGGCAAGAGAAAGGTAACTATTGTATTGGACGATCAATTGAATTCGACTTTGGTTTCAGGGTCTAAGGATCCGCTACTTGGTTGGTATTCTCCATCTTTTTTACAAAAGCAACCCACATCAGTTATTTATTGTAAAATGGAAACTACAGGTAGTTTTTCGCTGAAAACTGAAATAAGGATAAGATAAAAGTGAAAAGAGAAAATAGAATATTGATACACGCTCCGAATCTTTCAACTCCAGGGGGAAAACAAACTTATTTTTCTTCTTTATTGGATCACTTTGAAAGCGATATTGAATTTTTCTTTTATGGATCCCAAGATGAGAAAGAGACGAAACTTAGAGTCCTTATAAGATTATTCAAAGACTATTGGAATTTTTACCGGTTGCTTCGAAATTATGACTATAGTTTAGTGCATTTGAATCCTTCTTTAAATGTAAAGTCCTTTTTCAGGGATAGTATTTTTGCAGCCATTTGTACACTCACCAAAACTAAAATGATCGTGTTTTGGCATGGTTGGCAATGGGCTTTTGAGAGGAAGACAGTTCGTAATATGCTAATTTGGTTTAGAATGACATACGGCAAGGCAGATTCAATGCTTGTCCTTGCGAAGGAATTTGGTGACCAATTGAAGGTTTATGGTTATTGCAAGCCCGTTTATCAGGTTACGACGGTTGCAGATCCTATGTTCTTCGATTTAGAATCCAAGTATGAAAATAGGACAGTTGATAAATTTAAAAGCAAATCGCTGACATTTTTGTTTTTATCTCGAATTGAAAAAGTAAAAGGTATTTATGAAGTGCTGGAGAGTTTTGAGTTGTTAAAAAAGGAATATGCTACCATTACCCTTAAAGTAGCAGGTACAGGAGGCGAATTGAAAGCGGTTCAGAAGTATATTGAAGATAAAGAACTTCAAGGAGTAGAGTTATTAGGTTGGATTACTGGGGAAGAAAAGATCAAAGCCTTTAGCGAATCGGACGTTTATTTACTTCCATCGTATGGCGAGGGGTTACCCTGCTCAGTTTTAGAGGCAATGGCCGCTGGTCTACCCGTTATAACTACAGAAGTTGGGGGCATAAAAGATTTTTTCAAAGATGAAGTCATGGGGTACCTGGTGAAAATGAAGGACCCGGTTGACCTTTCCGATAAAATTAGACGAATCATTGATAGTCCGGATAATATTGGAACAATGGGCCGATACAATATTGAATACGCCCGTAAACGGTTTACCCCTCAAAATGTCGGATCCGAACTCGAGCGTATTTATACTGAAACAATAAAGGACTAATTAGCTCGATTTAAATGATACCAGCTAATACAAACTTCATTAAGCTCTAAGAAGTTTATGGCTGCAAAATTATCCTATTGTACATGATTCAGTTTTTGTTACCAGCAAATACCCTCGTAATTCTCAGTTTTCTGAACATCTTTGATTTTAACTAGATCGATAAAATGTTTATCCGGATATTTTGTATTGATATCTTTAAATTCAGGTTCATCGTGCGAAATGATAATTGTTTCTGAAGCTTCTATTACCTTTTCAAGATCATCGGTAATTAAGTCTGACAAATGTGGAATGTGTTTATCTATATAAACTTTATTTGTACCAGAAAGTTTCGACACGATCACATTTTTGTCATAAATTTTAATGCTACAGCCTTTCCCCAATAAGTTTTCCGCGAGTTCAACAATTGGGCTGTGACGCAAGTCATCTGTCCCAATTTTAAAGCTTAAACCTAAAATTCCAACCTTTTTGGTGTTCTGTTCCAGAACCAATTTCAAACCTTGATCTTTTTGATTTTTATTCGATTCAAGTATGGAATTTAAGACAGGGCTTTCCAAATAAAAGTCATGCGCCATAGTATTAAAGGCTTTCAAATCCTTGGGAAGACAGGACCCGCCGAAGGCAAAGCCCGGTTTAAAATAATAGGGAGACAGATTCAATTGACGATCCATACAAAACAAATGCATTAATTCATGCGAATCAATATTCATCTTTTTACATATGTTTCCGACCTCATTGGCAAAAGAAACTTTTAGAGCATGAAAAGAGTTGTTGACATATTTGATGAGTTCGGCTATTTCAATGGAAGTTTCCTCGATAGGAGCATCGAAATCCTCATAAATCTTGGCAATGGTTTTTGAAGCTTTAGGGTTATCCGTTCCTATTACGGTCACCGATGGGTTATAGAAATCCTGAACCGCTGAACCTTCTCTTAGAAATTCAGGATTGGAAATTACTGCAAATGATTCATTGCGTTTTTTTTCGGATTCTTTTGTAATTATATCGCCCACAATTTTATTGCTGCCAGGTAAGACCGTACTGCGAATAACAATCATATGGAATTTGTCTTTTTCTTTGAGGGATCTGCCTATTCGGGATGCCGTTTGGTAAACTGCTTCCAAATTCAAATGACCGTTTATATCAGAAGGTGTGCCTACACAAATGATCGAAATATCGGTTTGTAACACGGCTTCTCTGGCATTCTCGGTTGCAACGATTCTCCCTGCTTTCCAATTCCGCTCGAGCAGTGTATCGACATCTTTCTCAATGATGGTGGGCTTTCCCTGGTTGATAAGCTGGTTTTTATGAGTAGCTACATCAACACCAACCATATTATGTCCGATCTCTGAAAGGCAGGCCAGGCTTACGCAGCCTACATAACCTAATCCAAATATTGAAATGTTCATTTCTTTATTTTATTTAATACTAAATTTGTAACATCATCCCATTCTTCAAGCAGTGATTGCCTAAATGTATCTTGTTCTTGGAATTTCATTTCCCCTTTTAGAATTTTTATAGTTGTTTCCACCAGGGCTTCTGGTTCTAATTTTAGAAGCATATCTTTTTTTATAAGAATGACATTGGCTGGCATGTCCCTGATTCCCACATATATGGAGGGAACTCCTAGCATGGCACCTTCCCTGGCCATGCTATCACCTGAAGAAATAACAATCTGGCTAAAGTACATCAAAGAATGTATGTCCTTTACCGGTTCTTTGAGTATCTTCCAACCTTTGGGATAGGCACTGGCTTTGTCCTTATCTTCCAATGATAGAATAACCTTGGTAGTAGTTGGGATCTTTTTTGAGATCGACAGAATTAAATCCTGGGTCTGAGAAAGGTAGTTAGAGGTTTCAGTAGAAACCTCACGTATGAAAATATATTTCTTTCGTTCTAAATTATGCGCCTCCAAAGCTGAAGCCATGGGTATAAAATATTTAGGTGATAAATAAGCCCATTCTTTAAGTGCATTAAAGTATTTTACTCCTTTACTACGTTTTTCAAATGGGGGCAAAAATACCTCATCTGCAGAAAACTTCAACAAAGGAAAAACAAATCTTCTCGGATCATCATTAAAAGCAACGTTAGGTATGCCTTTAAGTTTAGCTACAAAATTAGCTTGATAATTTGCTGTTACTACGAATTTGTATTTCTTCGAATTCATATCCTTAAAAAGTTTATAAATTCTGGGGATAATAATCTTAAAAATCATTGAGAACATCCCTTTATTATGTTTGTAATCCCCAATACAAATAATATTATAGTCTGGCAATTCATATTCGACAACAGACAATAGTTTACCTCGATTTACACAATAGATATCAACTTCAGAAGGATCAAGGGTTAAGATTGTATTTCTGAAAAAGTTAAACTGGGGTAGGTGATATATATCGATTAATACTTTTTTCATTTCCTCGTGGTTAATAAAGGCACTAATTGCTTTAGATCTGTCTTAATTGTAATTAGTTGTTGGTTACTGAACTCTTATTATTAATCAGCAATTTTTCTACACTGTCATACCCTTGTACAATTCATAATAAGTTCGCATCATTTTTTGTATTCCGAATACACTTTCAAGTCTTTGTTTACCCGCCAGTCCCATTTTTTTCATCAAGGATTCATTGTCAAGCAAATAAGTCAGCTTTTCGGCTATATCTACTGGCGTTGAAGAAGGAACCAAAAATCCGGTCTTGCCTTCTTCTACGGCTTCGCATGTACCTCCTCCAATAGTAGCAATAGTGGGTTTTCCTAAAGCCATATATTCCAAAATCGCATTTGATATTCCCTCCCCATGAACGAGGGTATTTGTTGCCAGTATTCCTATATCAAACACATTTATGATCGACTCTACGTCTTTCTGCAAACCGGTAAAAATGAATCGGGATGCATATTCTGGAGGGATCTGCTGCTGAAGTCTTGAACGTTCAGGACCATCACCTACCGCAACAAAAGTAACATCATCTCTTTTCTCAAATGTCAACATTGCGGCTTCTAAAAAGGTTTCATAATCTTTATTCCCATAAAAACTACCGACCATACCAACTACTCTTGCCGTTTTAATTTTAAACAGCTTTCTTATAGACTGTTTGTCTTGAAGGTGGGTAACACGGGCGATATCAAAACCATTGTAAATACAAATCCTTTTATTTTCGGGCACCTTATAAGCAGCCAAACCTGCATGAGAATTACCAACAACCAATGTTGAAAATGGAAATGTAAGTCTGGCACGAATTAATCTCCTATCAAATATTTTCATTGTATAAGGGGCATCTGCAATGTTTCCGTTGATAAGTTTGATTTTCAGTAAAACACATGTTGGTATAACCAATAATGAAGACATGCTGCTCCAACTA
>JABDKZ010000466.1 GCA_013001935.1 Maribacter sp. | reverse complement strand
TGTAAACGCATTTTCCTTACCGGTTTTCTTGTGTTTTCGACTTTGTTATCGACAGGCCTTACGCATGCCCAAACCAATGAGCAGAAAGCTTTAGAGGCCAAGCGGGAGCAACTTCAGAAGGAAATCAGTGAGATCAATCGCTTGCTTTTTGCTGAAAAACAGGAAAAAGGAAATGTCTTGGATCAGATGCAGGCCTTGGATCAAAAGATCAATGTTCGCCAACAACTGATTCGGGTCACTAACCAACAATCCAATTTATTGAACAGGCAGATCAATGCCAATATTCGAAATATTTCAAAACTCCGAAGTAATCTCAAAACTTTGAAGGAAGAATATGCCACAATGATACAGAAATCGTATCAAAACAAATCGCAACAAAGTAGATTAATGTTTCTTCTGTCCTCTGAAAACTTTTTCCAGGCATTTAAACGCATGCAGTATATGAAACAATATACGCAATACCGCAAGGAACAAGGAGAACAAATAATGATCAAGACCGATGAGCTTACCCAATTGAATATTGATCTAACGAACCAGCGTAAAGAGAAAGACCAATTGATAGCTACGAACAATAGGGCCAAGGCGCAATTGATGAAGGAAATGAAATCGCAAAAAGAATTGCTGGGGAGTATTCGCAAAAATGAGAGCAAGTATGCTTCGGCCATTCAAGAGAAGAAAAGGGAAGCCCGTAAAATTGATCGACAAATTGAAAGGTTGATTCGAAATGCAATCGCGGCTTCGAATAAGAAGGCAGCAGCGGGAAAAGCGGTAAAAAGAACTTCGAATAAATTCATTCTTACCCCGGAAGCTACCTTGGTGGCCAATAATTTTTCGGCTAATAAGGGAAAATTGATATGGCCAGTGGAAAAAGGTATAAAAAGCCAAGGTTTTGGGGTTTATAAAGATGCGGTTTATCCCGGTATCAAGCATCAAAGTAATGGTGTAATCATAACTACCGATGAAGGGGCAACGGCACGAGCGATTTTTGAAGGTGAAGTTATTGCCATACTTTCGGTTCCTGGGGGAAATAAAGGAGTACAAATAAAACACGGAAACTATATAAGTACATATTATAATTTATCTGATCTCTATGTGAAGAAGGGTGATAAAGTGGCCATAAAAGCAGCATTGGGAAAAATATATACCAATCGGTCTAATGGTCAGACACGCCTAAAATTCTACCTTTACCAAGATACATCCCGTTTGAATCCGGAAGATTGGGTATATCAACTTTAATTTTAGAAAATGACCAAAAGAGCAAAACAGATTACAGATATTGAAGGAACCTTTGAACTACATAACGGTGTAAAAATGCCGTATTTTGGATTAGGGGTTTACCTGTCTGAGGATGGCCAAGAAGTTATCAATGCAGTGAAATGGGCCATTGAAGCGGGATATAGACATATTGACACCGCATCAATCTATGAAAATGAAGAGGGTGTTGGCGAAGGCCTAAGACAAAGTGGAATTAACAGGGAAGATGTCTTCGTTGTTAGTAAGGTCTGGAATTCGGACCAAGGCTATGAAAGTACGCTGAAGGCGTTTGACGATAGCTTAAAACGCTTGAATTTGGATTATTTGGACCTATATCTTATCCATTGGCCGGTAAAAGGAAAATTCAAAGCTACATGGCGCGCTTTAGAACATTTATACCGTGAAAAAAAGATACGGGCCATTGGTGTAAGTAATTTTATGAAACATCATTTAGAAGACCTTTTACAGACGGCAGAAATTGTTCCCATGGTAAACCAAATGGAGTTTCATCCCTATTTGGTTCAACAAGAATTGATTGATTATTGCAATGCCCATAAAATTCAGTACGAAGCTTGGTCGCCCATGATGCAAGGTCGAATCTTTGACTTGGAAAGCATTAAGAAAATAGGTCTTAAGTATGGCAAATCCCCAGCACAAGTCGTTTTACGATGGGATTTGCAAAAAGGGGTGATTACGATACCTAAATCAGCTAAAAAAGATCGAATTATAAACAATGCCAATCTTTTTGATTTTGAACTTTCAAATGAAGACATGGCGTATTTGGATAGTCTTGAAAAAGGGCAAAGATTTGGACCAGACCCCGATAATTTTGATTTTTAGGGTTCACCAATTTTCTTAACCCATAAACAAAGCCCTAAGTTCGGTAGCCTCATCAGGTTTCATTTTACCGGCAAGAACCAAACTTAATTGCTTTCTTCGAAGCGCACCAGCATAGCGTTCTTTTTCCAATTCGGTCACGGGTTCAAGGGGTGGCACTTCAGTTGGTTTCCCTGACTCATCAACAGCGACGAAGGTATATATCGCCTCATTGGCCTTTGAACGCTTGCCATTATAGCGATCTTCCATCCAAACATCAAGATATACCTCCATGGAAGTGTTAAAGGCTCTAGAAACAGCTGCTTCAACCGTTAGAACACTGCCCAAAGGCACGGCGTGGTTAAAGGCTACGTGGTTTACAGAAGCGGTGACCGTGATTCGTCTACTATGACGTCGTGCGGCTATACTCGCTGCTCTGTCCATCCGAGCCAAAAGCTCACCGCCAAAAAGATTATTCAATGGATTGGTCTCACTTGGCAGAACCATATCGGTCATAAACGTACGTGAATCGTTTGGATTTTTTGGCTTCATAAGAAAATTTTGGCCAAAGATACTTCAATAATACTGATGTATGGGAAAATAGGGCTATCGAATTGATAGTAACCAAGCATCTTGCGATTGCATTCTTTTTACCTTTCG
>JABDKZ010000459.1 GCA_013001935.1 Maribacter sp. | reverse complement strand
GTATTTTCATATTCAAGGCCTATGCGATCTAAGCCAGCGGCCGCAAAAATGGCACCGTTCCAGTTATTTTCCTTGAATTTTTGCATGCGACTGTTCACATTGCCGCGCAGGTCTGTAATGGTATGGGTGGGATATCTATTCAACCATTGGGCTTTTCTTCGAAGACTTCCCGTGGCGATGATGGCATCCCTACTGCCCAAAAACTCCTCATTATCCTTAAAAGCCAGGATATCCAGATAATTAGCACGCTCTAAAACCGCAGCTTGCACTATGCCCTGTGGCAGGGCCGTGGGCACATCTTTCATGGAATGAACAGCAATATCTATATCGCCATTGAGCATAGCAACATCCAAACTTTTAGTGAATATTCCAGTAATCCCCAATTCATAAAGGGGTTTGTCTAATACTAAATCGCCGGTTGATTTAATAGGCACTAGGGCAGTCTCATATCCCAGTGCTTCAAGTTTATCCTTAACGGTATTTGCCTGCCATAGCGCCAGTTCGCTATCGCGGGTTCCTATTCTTATAACCTTGCTCATTGGGAATTTAATTCAAGCTGAAAAACTTTTTGAATAAGCTCAAGACTGTCATCTGCATCGCCATTTGCACCCTTCAGGTGATTGGCAAACTGTTTGGTTATTTTTTGAATAATGCGGTCCGAAATAACATCGGCCTGCTCAGAATTGAAGTCGGATATTTTTTTAGATTGATAATTGAGTTCTTCCTCTTTCATGGTATTCAACTTCTTCTTCAAAGCCTTGATGATCGGTGCGAATTTTCGAGTTTCGAGCCATTGAACAAATTCGCCCTTTATTTCCTCGATGATTTGCTCTGCCTGCGGAATAAATTGTTTTCTCCGCTCTAAGGTCTCATCGGTCATTTGTGAAAGATGGTCTAAATGTATTACCCTTACATTCTCTAATTCCGAAACATTATCCGCTACATTCTTTGGTATGGACAAGTCTAATATCAACAACGGTTTCTTAGGATAAATCAAGTCTTTTGAAATCGTAGGTAAATTCGCGCCGGTCGCAACCACCAGAATATCTGAATTTCTAATTTCGGTTTGCAAATCGCCATAATCCTTAACCAATAGGTTGAATTTTCCTGCTATTTTCTCCGCTCTGGTCTTTGTTCGGTTTATTAGGGTAATATGGGGGTTATTGGTCTTCTTTATCAGGTTTTCGCAGGTATTTCGACCAATTTTACCTGTCCCAAATAGTAAAATGTTCTTATTGGAAACATCTTCAACATTTTTCAGGATATATTGAACCGAGGCAAATGCAACCGAAGTAGCACCTGTTGAAATTTCTGTCTCGTTTTTTATACGTTTGCTCGCTTGAATAATAGAATTGGTGAGACGTTCAATGAACGGATTGGCAATGTGATGCTTTTTTGAGCGATTGAAACTTTGTTTTAATTGGCTGATGATTTCAAAATCGCCTAATATTTGACTATCCAATCCCGTGCCAACCCGAAACAAGTGTGAAATGGCATCATTGTTTTTGTAAACATAGGCAACCTCTTGGAACTCTTCGATAGTGCCAGGGGTATTATCACAAAGTAATTTTATCAATTGAAATGGATGTTGTGCAAAACCATGCAATTCAGTCCTAGTGCAGGTTGAGGTTACCAAAAGTCCGTCTAAATCCTGGTCCTTGGCCTGTGCCAGAAGATTATCAATTGCCGCACTGTTTAGACTAAAGTTACCTCGAATAACCGCATCGGCCTTTTTGTAATTAAGGCCAATAGTGTAAAAAGAATTATGTTTGGAAATGTTATAGGCTTTCATAAATCCGCTCGAACGAGCACAAAAATAGAAGCATCATTTGAATAAATATAACGCTAGAGGAACAATTAGTATCGAAATGTATAATTTTGAGCCTTATTCGTCGTAAATTGCAGCTATTCTATAATTTATTAATATTTCAAGGGCAAATTATATTGTATTATTTAGAACATATCTAGATAAAATTATAAGAATTAAATATTATGAACAAGGAAAATGTCGCTCTAGGGTCTTATACGGAAGTGTTGATTGAAGATGGGTTTTATGTATTGAAAATACAGAATGATACGCGTGAAAATCAAAAGGTTACGCGTGAAATAGACAGTAGCTTTATTCAGTTTCATTTTTGCTTGAAGGGTCATGCCAAGTTTATCTTCAATGAGGGCAGATATGCCCTTGAGGTATCGGAGGAGAATTCCCTGCTTTTATACAATACCGAATTGGATCTACCAATGAACATGGAACTGACGCCCAATTCCTGGTTGGTATCCATTGTAATGACCATTCGTAAGTTTCATTCCTTATTTTCAAAAGAGGCCGATTACATACCTTTCCTTAGTGCTGACAACAAAGAGAAGAAATATTATGCCCAAGAAGGTGTTTCCCCTGCAATCGCAGTGGTTCTTAGTCAGATCATGAACTATAACCTACATCCTTCCATAAAGGAATTGTATATAAGAGCAAAAGTATATGAGCTTATAGCACTCTATTTTAATACAAGTACGGACGCAGATTTGGAGCAGTGCCCTTTTTTGGTCGATGAGGATAATGTAAAGCGAATTCGTCAAGCAAAGGAAATTATGATTTCCCATATGTCTGAACCGCCTTCTTTACCCGAATTGGCGAAACAAGTAGGATTGAGTTTAAAGAAACTAAAGGAAGGTTTCAAACAGATTTATGGGGATACGGTGTATAGTTTTCTGTTTGATTATAAGATGGAGCATGCCCGTAGACTATTGGAAACAGGCCAAAATAACGTGAACGAAGTAGGTTTGAAAGTGGGGTATAGCACCTCGAGCCATTTTATCGCTGCCTTTAAGAAAAAATACGGCACTACGCCCAAAAAATACGTGATGTCGCTTTCAAATGCCTAAAGAATTTTGCTTTCTATTACCAGTTATTCGCTAATTACGGAAAAAGACCCATTGGTCTGTAGGTCTAACTTAAGGTTTAAACATCGACGGCCTTATATTGGGGTAGAGAGCACCATATATTCGAGCAAATACCAAAAGCAACGAATTTCTTCCATTATTTTTGGATTATGCAGACTAATTGGTTTGTTTTTAGGGAGCAATTGGTGGATCAAATAACCCTGGCTACCATGATTCCAGTGTTCTTTTTTACCTTTTTAAGGTATTCTACCAAAGGTAATTCCGATATTTTGACCTCACCCGAAGAGGAAGCGTGTAAAAGATGAATGCGGCCATCGTTTTCCATGATAGCGATTCCGGTATGCGTTATATCGAGCCCTTCGATCGATGTTGTCAATGCGATAATATCCCCGGTGTGGATCAAATGTTCATTGGCTCGGATTTGATCTTGCGGCAAATAGCAAATGGCTTCATTGTTCAAATAGTTTTCAGAGGCTTGAATTTTTTTATAATTCAATTCATCCTTAAGATAGGGATAGAGTTCCCGGTGTGAACTCATAAAATTAATTTCCTTGGTTATTGCTACGCCACCAATCGCAGCGGTAATATCCTTTAACAACCCCTTTTGCTCATTATTGGCTATCCATTCAGAAAAATAGTGTAGGCGAGAGGCGTAACCATCAAGCTTTCCATTTTTATACCGAATGGTCTTTAAATTATCGGTAAACGCATTAAAATCGGACTTCCCTTCCCTTAATAGCAGGCTGAAGGCCAAAACATTTTCTACATAGGTAGTGCAATCCAGGCCATGGAGATTTACCACAAGGGTTTCTATTTCGCCAATTTCCAAGGTCTTGGCAACATAAGGTGTACCTAGAAATGATTTTCCAACGGCAACAATTGTTTTGCCAAAATCTTTTTCCAGTAGACCATCCAAAGCAATGATTTTGTCCTCAACGGCCTGTTTGTCCTCAGCTGAGCACGTAATTTGTTGGGAATGCCCAAAAGGCATTATTGCCAAGGTCATAATTGAAAAACATAGAATTGCTTTTATCATTTTTTTATTCTTCGGCATTAAAAATAGCAAATATGAACTTATTATCTCCCTTTTTCAATTGCATCTGCGCTGTTTACATAAATACGCGTATGTGCCAAGCTTTCCGGATAGTTCTTTTGAAGAAAAGCAATTAATTTTTCACGTACAAGAACACGTAGTTCCCATGCCGATGAGGAATCCTTGGCACTCATCATGGCTCGAATCTCAATGTGATTGGCCTTCGAATCGGTAACCTGAATATTATTGGCTTCCCCATCCCAGAGGTTTGTGGATTCCAAGATTCGGGTCAATTCCTTGCGAAGGGCATCAAAGGGCACCCTATAATCAGTATAAAGAAAAACAGTAGCCAAAATATCAGCAGAAGTTTTTGTCCAGTTTTGAAAGGAATTCTCAATAAAAAAAGTGGAAGGGACGACCAATCTTCTTTTATCCCAAATTTTAATAACGACATAGGTCAATGTAATCTCTTCGATTCGGCCCCATTCGCCTTCAACAATGACGACATCGTCGATTTTAATAGGTTGTGTAATGGCAATCTGAATGCCTGCCAATATAGTACCAATCATTTTTTGTGCCGAAAAACCTATGATGATTCCAGCAACCCCTGCAGAGGCAAAGATACTGACCCCTATTTCTCGAATGTTCTCAAAGCTCATAAGGGCTATTCCTATAGCCAGAATAATCACTACGAAAACTATGATACGTTCCAGAATGTTGAACTGGGTCGTAACTTTCCGTGCCTTTAGATTGTCAGAGCTATGAACGTCATATTTCTCTAGTACCCCATTTTTAATGATCTTTATGATATTCAAGATCAACCAAGTCATACCAAAAATAAATAATAGGGTACCCACTTTTTTAAACTCATAGTCATATTCTTTATTACCCAAAAGAATGTGAAGTGATTCCATACGGAGAAGAAAGGAAAAAAGAATCACGAAGAGGGGAAAAGTTACTTTCTTAAATGCATTTTTTGGAATGACGTAATTGGGATCCTTTCCAAATTTACGTAGTACATGAACTGTGCTGAAATATACGATGAGAATTACTAAAAATGCAATAATGACATAGATTAGCGACTGGTTCGCTGAATTTTTCAAAAAGGTATCGATCATTAGCTTGTATTTATTTGATTTATTGATAGAACACCTAAAAAATACCACCAAAAGATATTAAATCCATGAAAAAAATAGATTTTCTCCATAGTGGCATAAGAAACTTATGAAAATAGATACAGATTAGTTTTTACACAAAACTTATTTTTGTTGTCATTCTACATTAAAGCCTTTTTGCATTTTTGGCTTTTAATGGTATAAACC
>JABDKZ010000439.1 GCA_013001935.1 Maribacter sp. | reverse complement strand
AATTAAAAAGGGTACAACTAGAATGCGATAAAATGAAAACCAATCTGCAATATTGAAATTCTTAAATGTCAACATAATCCAATTTTATCAATGCTTTTCAGATTTATAATGGGGTAATACTTTAGGTTATGTTCTATGTCCGTATAGAATAAAACGCATATTCATAGAATGAAATTAATGAATTTCCAATGAAAATGATAAATGTCACAAGATAATCTTTGGCTAACTGACCTTGGTCATTTTTTGGCTTAAATCATTTTACTAGATTCATCATTACTATAAAAATAAGATGATGAAAACAATTCTATACGCTACTGATTATTCGGATAATTCTATTGCTGCATTGCAATTTGCACATTCCTTAAGTAACAAGCTCAAAGGAAATTTAATCGTTTTACATGTTTTTGACCTTTCAGTAACCATTGCCAGTACGGTATCTCTTTCTTATTCACGTAAAGAAGTCAAGGCCTTCAAAGAACATAAAAGTCGCTTGTATTCATTCTGTGAGGAGCACTTGGGAGTTGAACCGGATAATTCAAATATTACTTTGAAAATAATTGAGGGTACCCCTGCATCGGAAGCTATAATCAATTACGCAAACGAATTCAAGGTAGATTTAATAGTTGTGGGCAAAAAAGGGGAAAGTGCAATTAAAGAGGCATTGCTGGGTAGTACAACCTCTGCATTAATTGAAAAGGCAAATTGCCCCGTTTTGGCTATTTCTGAAGATACGGCCAACAATAAAATTAAAACCATAGTTTATGCAACTGCTTTCGAAGAGGCAGATTTGCTGGCCATTGCAGAAATAGTGGGTATCGCTGAGCAAAGTAAAGCATCAATAAATGTAGTTCATATATCCACAAAAGAAGAATATTCCGGTGAGGAACAAATGGAGTGGTTCAAGGAAATGTTACAGCAAAAGATAAACTACGATAAGCTCAATTTTGAACTCCGTTTCTCCGAAGATGTTTTTAGTGCATTGAATCAGTATGTAGATGAAATAAATCCTGATTTGCTAGTCATGTTAGAACGTCAAGGACATAGCCTCATAAAAAGCATATGGCATAGGGATATTGTAAAACGTATGATGACAGAAAGTAAGTTTCCCTTAATGACCTTTCATAAGAAGAACCTTAAAAACAAATCATTCGTTTCTTGAGACAACTATTATAAAGCCTTTTACTAATTACTTTTTACACATGCGTTGGTAAAAATAAGACGACTAAGAATCGGTAGACATTGATAAGATGATTAAAGAAGAATATATACCTATAGAAATAAAATTGGATGGGCTCTCTTTAAAAGGAAACCTTTCTATTCCGGAAAATGCTATTGGCATGGTTATTTTTTCACATGGAAGTGGTAGCAGCAGACTCAGTCCTAGAAATAACTATGTCGCGAAAGTACTCAATGAAAAGGGCCTTGCCACATTATTGTTTGATCTACTGACCGAAGATGAGGATAGGATTTATGAAAATCGCTTTAACATAGATCTTATCACCATGCGCCTTATAGATGTTACACAATGGGTACAAAACCAAAAAGAGAGTAAGGAATTTGTTATCGGTTACTTCGGGGCAAGCACTGGAGCGGCTTCTGCCTTACGAGCTGCCGCATTTTATAAAAATGATATTGGGGCAGTGGTTTCGAGGGGTGGGAGACCAGATTTAATCATGCAGGAACTGAATAAGGTAACAGCCCCAACTTTACTGATTGTAGGTGGTTGGGATCATCAGGTAATACAGCTCAATGAAAAGGCTTATAGCGAACTAAAATGCCCTCGAAAACTAGAAGTTGTTCCTGAGGCCTCCCACCTTTTTGAAGAATCAGGAAAGTTGCAACAGGTGGCAGATATGGCTGCAGAATGGTTCAATAAATGGTTGCAATAAGGTAAATAAATAAAATATGTTTAGAGATAGAGTTGATGCGGGTACACAGCTGGCGGAGAAACTGCTTGAATTCAAGAAAGAAAATGTAGTGGTCCTAGCCATACCAAGAGGTGGTTTGCCTTTAGGGGCAATTGTTGCAAAGACACTCAATGCTCCTTTGGATGTAGTACTAACCAAAAAAATTGGTCACCCCTATAATAAAGAATATGCCATAGGTGCCCTAAGTCTTAACAATCGTATACTTAGCGATGCTATTGGGGTAACTAAAAGTTACATAGAAGAAGAAACCGTTAAGCTCAGAAAAAAGTTAAAAAAAAGGCACAATCAATATTATAAAAATAACAATCCTCAAAATATTAAGGATAAGACGGTGATCATAATTGATGATGGTATTGCGACCGGAAACACCATAATAGTCACCATTGAATTGGTGAAAATACAAAATCCGAATAAAATTGTGGTGGCCATTCCCGTTGCCCCACCATCAACGGTTCGCAAATTGGAGACTTCCCCTGAGATAGATGAGGTAATATGTTTGGAAACCCCATATAATTTTCACGCTGTTGGACAATTCTACCAGGAATTCTATCAAGTTTCGGATCAAGAAGCCATACACTTATTGGAAGAAAGTAAGCCATCGCTTGATCAAAAAAACTGAATGAATACCATTCATTTTTTGATTGCTTTCACCACAACAAAAGACCCTTCACCAAAACCTTGTTTTGGCATTTGTGTTTTATTGATTTTATCCAAATCATCAAAAAGGGTCTGATTGAATTCCAATTCTTTAAATTTGGATTCTT
>JABDKZ010000350.1 GCA_013001935.1 Maribacter sp. | reverse complement strand
AAGCCATCTATCAATGAATCATGTACCGAATTTGCTTTTCCCTCTCCAAAGGCGTTGACCCGAATAGAATGGCAGCCTAGGATTTTTGCAGCATGTATCCATTTATAATGATTTTCTACAGCGGTTTTTCGTTGTGCATCATCAGTACTTCCAAGTTCACCTTCATCATCAATCATAATTAGGAGGTTTTTTACACCCGCATTGTCAGCCTCATTTTTCATTTGCATCCAAAATTTTTCACTTCTTCCGTACTCTTTATAAAAGGCATTAACATATTCAACGGCTCCTATGCCGTAGGTGTTTTTAGCAATAGATGCGAAATGATTAGCATCAAGATCACCTTTAAAAAAGGCCCTATTCAAAGACCATTGTGCAAGCGATATTTTTAATTCTGCAATGCTATTCGCAGTTGAAAATAAGTTAGCTGCATGGGTCGCAAAGGGCGACATTGAAAGTGCCGCAGTTCCTAAAGCTGTTTTTTTAATGAACGATCTTCGATTTGTCATGGGATGCATAAATTTTATCTAAGCAAATTACTCTATTTAGCACGATAAAACAACAAGTAAACCGTGCTTCTTGCGCCTTGCTATTTAGTTTTACCTTTAGCAAAAAAAAAGGAACATTCAGCGGTTTGGTGTTATTGGAAACTTGATTTTATTCTGTAATGAAATAAATTCAGCAAAGTGTATCAGATTTGCGAATACGCTAATTATAAATCGTGTTTGGATGTCAAACTTTGCTATATTTATAAACGTATGTTGACGCGCAGATATAAGAGATATTTAAGACAAATTCTTCCATTTGGGTTTACGTGGTTGTTTTTTGGTTTGTTGTACGTAATGATAGAGGCGGGGTTAATGGGTAACTTAGTGGTATATCCTGCGACAGGAAACAGATATAGTTTAACAAATGCGTTATTCAGCGTCAGCATAGGAAGTTTTGTCATAGGTCTTGTACAGGGTTATGTGGAAGTTTTTTGGCTAAAAAAGAGGTTTGAGCATAAACCTTTATGGAAGAAAATTGCTTTCAAGGGGACATTCTATACCATCATGGTCATTTTCGTGCTTATTGTGCTTACCATGATTACAAACTCCATTTATTATGAAACCCACATACTAAGCCCAAAGGTTTTGGAAAGCGTAGGCGTTTTTATGGGTAAATTTGCATTTTGGAGCATAGTACTTTATGCAGGAGCGATTTTGGATCTTGCTTTGTTCTATTCTGAAATCGAGGGTTATTTAGGTAATGGAATTTTGTCCAATTATTTAGGGAAGTACCACAGACCAAAAAAAGAGACCCGCATATTTATGTTTTTGGATATGAAATCCTCTACTTCCATTGCAGAGAAAATGGGCCATGAGTTGTACTTTGAACTACTTAAGAAATACTACTCGGATATGACCGAGGCAATTTTAGAGACTTACGGCGAGGTATACCAATATGTGGGAGATGAAATCGTGGTTACATGGACCAAGAAAAACGGGATAAGCAACAATAATTGTATTGAATGCTACCGCCAAATTTCTGAGGTATTTGAAAGAAAGGAAGAAGAGTATATTATGCAGTTTGGTTTAGTCCCAACCTTTAAGGCGGGGTATCATATTGGTGAGGTTACCCGAGGTGAAATTGGAATAATCAAAAAGGATATAATTTTCACAGGGGATGTTTTAAATACGACTGCACGCATTCAGGCAGAATGTAATAACTATAATGCTAAGGCCCTTGTTTCAGGTGATTTGTTCGATGAATTGCAAAAAGAAAATCCGATTTCATATGCCCAAATAGGCACCTTACTGCTTAGGGGAAAAACAGAGGCAATTCGTTTATATAGCGTTGAGTTTACCTAATGCATAATAGTAAGGCCAACCTATTATACCTTAACAAGCTAAATTTACATGATAACCATAACCAGCAATTCTAAATAATTATAATGAAAATATTGTTTATAGGAGGAACGGGAAATATTAGTACAGCAGCAAGTCGTTTGGCATTGGAAAGAGGAATAGACCTTTACCATTTAAATAGGGGAAATACCAAAGTAGAAGTGCCAGGTGTAAAAACGATTCTTGGGGATATAAATAAACCCAAGGAGCTTTTTGAATTGGTAAAACATGATTGGGACGTGGTAGTCAATTGGATAGCCTTTACCCCTGAGGACATTGAACGGGATATTTCACTCTTTAAGGGCAAAACCAAGCAGTACATATTTATTAGTTCAGCTTCGTGCTATCAGACACCGTTGGGTTATCCGGTAATAACGGAATCAACGCCATTATACAATACATTATGGGATTACTCATATGAAAAAATAAAATGTGAAGACCGCCTAATGAGGGCCTATCGCGAAGAGGGTTTCCCAATAACCGTTGTTCGCCCTTCCTTAACTTATGATACGGTGATCCCTATAGCCATTGGAGGGTTTAAGGAGTACACTACGGCAGATAGAATTTTAAGGGGCAAGAAAATAATAGTGCATGGTGATGGCACTTCATTATGGACGGTTACCCATTCCGATGACTTTGCCATAGGTTTTGTGGGACTTCTTGGGCTGACCCAAGCTATAGGTCATGCTTTTCATATCACTTCTGATGAAATTTTAAGCTGGAACACGATTTATAAAATATTGGCGGAAAGCCTGGGCCGGGAAGCCAACATAGTACATATCGCTTCTGATTTCATTTGCAAGATCGAGCCTTCGTTTACCGGGACTCTACTGGCCGATAAGGCCGAGAGCGTCATTTTTGACAACACCAAGATCAAAACCTTTGTTCCTGAATTTAAAGCGATCATACCCTTTGCCATGGGCATAAAACGAACATTGAATTGGCTCGATGAAAATCCGGATAGAAAGATCATCAATGCGGATAAAAACAAAAAAATAGAAAATGTTTTAAATGCTTATGCTCAGTTGTAAGATGCTATTTAATAACGTACAAAGGGCATTTAAATGACAAAAAGGGCAAATTTCTATGTCAATTTGGGATAATATCCAAAAAAAATAAATCAGGTGCCAACGTCTTCTGCAATCAATATTTTAGTTATACCGTATTATTCCGCTTATTTAAGATTTCAATAATCCAATAGAGCAGTTGGCTTATGCCACCAATGAAAACAAATAAAAGAATCCATACGATAAGAAGGTTATTCTCTTTAAGGTTTGGATTTTGAACGGCATGTACAATATAGAAGACCAAGCTTCCCATTGATATTAAAAAGGCGATAAAAATAAAAATTATAAAAACCCAAATATTTCCTAGAATAGCAGCAGCTGATACATCCGCATGATTTTCCAATTCGTGCATATGGCTAAAAAAATAGATCAGAGCACCTAAATAAAATGAAATTGCTAAAAAAAGAGTGA
>JABDKZ010000426.1 GCA_013001935.1 Maribacter sp. | reverse complement strand
TCAAACTTTTGCAAACTATTTATTTACGTCGAAACTAAAAGTTTCAATAGCGTATTTACCCACTTTTAACTCAGGGGCAACAGGTATTGGGTTCTCTTCAATTATGTTGGTTTGCTTGTATGAATCAATGTTGAAATAGGATGAAACATTCACTTTCTCATCACCCTCTTTAAGATTGTACATTCGTGCAACGATGTCCTCTGAATCTTCTGCCTTTTTAATGGTTGTTATCATTACATTGTCAGAATCAATCGAAAAGAAACTCAACGATTCCGGTAAAAATGATCTTGTTGAAGTTTCTGGATAAACTACTACACTTATTGGTTCATTTTCCTGTTTGGCAATTCGCTGCCCTTCAAGACTGCCCGCTTTGTTGGAAGTGAACACATTGTGGAAGTCGTGGTTACCTGCTTGCGAGTATTCGTTTCCTTCCCAATGGCATGAAGTTCTACTTGCCAAAAGGATGTGCTGCAATACGGCTTTGTCATCGTTATGAGCAGTAGGATCAATCCAATCTGCAGCCGCTACCGATGAACTCAAGGTAACCGAAACTTCGGTATCAGTTGCCGATATCCAATCAATGATGGCCCTAGGGTGTACGTCCTTACAAAGCGGGGTATAGCGTTCCCCCGCAGTTTTTATCTCATCTTTTCCGACCCGCACACTGCCAAAGGGCACTTCATGTGCGATTTGGGGATTCTTCATGTTAATCGGAAAAGCTGTCCTGAATTCACGGTACAATTCACCTGACCAATTTCGTAGCTCGGTATTAAAATAGATGCGTTTTAGATTATGGTATAAAGTAACATCCTGTCTTACAATGGCATGTCTTATTTCTTGCTCAAGTCTATACTTGGTATATAAAGGTCCGTTTTCCAAAATTACCCATTCAGGATCATGACGGCTCATTTTATCAAAATCAACCATGCTTACCTGCTGCACATCCCCAAATTCACCTGCTCCGTTTCCGACTGACTGTAAGGTGAATATTTCTCCCCCCTTGAGGTTATCTGTTTCCAGTAAATCCTTTTTAAGTTCCTTGTCATGAACTTGTGCAATACCGCCCTTTTCAAAAGTTACTTTGTAAAACGGATTTTCATAAGCTGAAATTGATGCTTTTTTTGCTATTGGGGCTATAGCATTCTTATGGTTTGAAATGTAATAAGTGGCATATCCCACAGAAGGTATATTCTCAGCGATAAATGTAAGGTCAACACTTTTTAGGCTGCCATCATCATAATAGGTTTTATTGGTACTTTGTGAGCTTACCTCTTTCTTATCTGCAGTGAAAACAGCAACCCGTTGCATACTTCCTTTTGGAAAATCCAACGAAACGCTTACAGGATCTGTCCGTTCCCAAGACAGACTATTGAATAGGACCACTGGGATTCCTAATTTTTCGTTTTTCTTTATTCTTGCCGACAAGAAATCCAAGCCCTTATTCAATAGATTTTGGCCCATGGTCCTGGATTTTACCAGGTTTTCCTTGAATAAATTATCAGTGATATCACCATCATGTCCTCCCCAACCGTGATCGGGATAAATCTTGGCCTGCCAAGCTTCATCGAAATCCTTAAATGGGTATTGCATTTTTTTGGGATCGATGATATTTGCAATAGCTAGGAACTTTTCTGCCGCTGGTAACAGTTTGGAAGCTTCCCTGCTAGCAGTAAGGGCATCATGGTGACCGGGACCATGAATATATACCCAAACATTGGGTCGTTCACCCATTATAGTATCAACCTTGGTAGCATTCTTTTCCGCCAATGGCATGAATTCATCAACGGTCATAAGCTCCATATTGGGCAAGTGAACATTTTTGGAAGCCCCTTGATCATCTTTTAGGCTATCAAAAGAATTCCATGAATCAATGAACTCTGAATAATCAATTGCAGGGAGCATGTCCTGACTAGAAAGCATTGGCGTGTGGATTTTGCTTCCTTCAAAATTCTTCTCCCAATATAACACCTGCTCTGCTCCATATTTCATTTTATTGTTGAGGTCTCTTGAAAGGTAAAGCAAATCGTTGCCATAGTGTCCTGGGGAATAGGTAAAGACCGAACTACCGTCTGGACTTGCCCAATGGAACATGCCTTTAGCATGCCTACTAATAATCATATAATCTACGCCCGCCTTTTTAAGTATTTGTGCGGTTTGTAGTGATTTACCGGGAACATCAACATTCCAATATACCTTGGAATCGTAACCCCCAAAAGTCTTTTTTACCCATTTTTTACCCAAGTATAACTGGCGAACTTGATCTTCTGCATCATACATATCTTCATAGGGACAGTTATAGGTGGCACCTACAGACAATAATTTTTTATTCAATAAGGTGGTAAGGCGTTCTTTGGCTTCGGGATGCCTTGCCAAATATTCCCTGAGAATCAGGCCATCTTCAATATCAAAGCCATAATCCTCCCTTTCGAAGGCATCGTTTATGACCGGTTTCAATAGTAGCGTATCCCTGAGGATTATACAAACTTCCGGGCGATCCACCCAAGCGATGTCTTGATGGCTAGAGTTCATGATGGATACCAATCCGTCTTCATATCCCTTATCAAAGAAGTTATCAAAGGTTTCGTAAAACTCTGGCTTGTACAATTTGCTCAAAGAAGCGAACCAACCGCTGCTATAATTGGTCCTATGATGGTACAGGTATTTACCTTCGATATCGGTTTTTGACAATGTGCCGTCACCATTTACAAAATCGAGTGCTATTTCCTTACCATCATAAATTATTGAAAAACTGTTCTTTGGTGGTGCAAGATTGAAAGACGCCTTGGACATCTCACCTTGGGTCTTGAATTTTTTCAATTTGCTTTTTTTACCATCACTGATCAAATAGACTTGCTTACCGTTAAAATGAGCGGGGGCATCAACATACAACAGTTCATTTTTCTGTTTGATCACGAAGGCCGCTTCATCCGAGACCGACATTTTTATGCGTTCAACCACATCGGTTCCTTTGAAAATCATGACCCAACAGTTCGAATTCTTTTTGTGGCCATTGAATTTTATTTTTGCACTCTTACCCTTTTCCACCATGGAAGTGGGAACCGTTAACCGAAAAACGCCTATGCCATCACCGTTGCCATCCCTTCGTATTAATACATATTGCGCATCACCATTACCAGGATTGTCCGATAC
>JABDKZ010000423.1 GCA_013001935.1 Maribacter sp. | reverse complement strand
ATATTGGCAGCATCGAACAAGATCAATGACAGTCTATCATTGACCCAGAATGTCTTGATTTCCAAAAGAATGTTCAATACCGTCTTTTCACTATTTAAAATTCAAAAAAACAGGGTGTATACCGCTGGCTTTGATGGAGGCGCTAGAATGGCCTCAGTGTTGCCAACTTTCATGAACCAGATCACCGGGGTTATTTCATGCGGATCTACTGTAGGGAATAAGGAAGTTTTGTCTAGTAAAAATCCATTTCATTTTATAGGCATTGTAGGTACTGAGGATTTTAATTATCCTGAAATGGTAAAGATGGAGGAGCTTTTCAAGCTAATGAAATTCCCCAATCAAACCTTGATTTTTGATGGAGGTCATCAATGGCCATCACAGCAATTACTTACAAAGGCACTTGAACTTTTTGATCTTCAGGCCATGGCCAAAAATGTAATTCCAGCAGATTCAACTTTTATTCAAACAAGTTATAAGGATAGACTTCTTGAGGTAAATGAACTCATTTCAAATAAAAAACCAGTAAGGGCTTATAAAGACCTTGGAGAGGTTATGGAAGTGTACAGGCATTTTTTGAATGTTGATTCACTTAAGGCCAGTAGAAAAACAATAAAAAGAGGTTCTGCCTATAAATCGCAAAAGAGGAGTCTCAATACCTGGATGTTTAAAGAATCATTGATCAAAGATGATTATGATTATTATTTGGAAGAAGATATTCTGACATATAATTATAACAACCTGGGATGGTGGAATTATCAAATGGGTGAATTGAAAAAATATAAGAATAGTGCTAATGTGCTACAACGACAAATGGGAATCCGACTTGAAGGCTATTTGAATGCCCTGATTGCTGATAATATAGATATAATTGTTTACGACACCCCGGTAGACGAGGAAGCCTTGAATCTTCTTTGGATGTTGAAAACAATAACTTCCCCCGAAGATTTTTCAAATTATCTCAAGGTGATATCCTGGAATGCAAAAGTCGAGGATTATAGTACAGCCATGTATTACTTGGAGGAACTGCTGAAAATGGGATATACGAATACCGATGAACTTTATGCCTTGGAAAATACAGCCTTGTTAAGAATTACCCCTGCATTTAATGCGTTAGTAGAAAAGTATTTGAAAAAAGCAAGGTATAAGATCATTGAAGAATAAGTCTGGGAACTTGGGTAACATCCCAGTCAATGACAAGTCCTTTGGCAATAGATTCCGCAATTTCCTTACCATATAGCACTTCGCATAAATAAAGTGCAGCTTCAAAACTTTTAGCACCCCCGGCAGAGGTAATATATTTGCCGTCATGAACAAAAAGTATGTTATCAACTACTTTAAGGTGCGGGAATCTTTTCCGATAAAGTTCAATATCAGTTGGAAATGTTGTTGAGGAAACACTATCTAATAAGCCAGCCTTGGCCAAAACAAATGCACCATCGCAATGCGAGGTCATATAGCGTGCATTTTTATCGACATTTCTAACGAAATTTAGCATTGTGGTGTCATTGAGGTCGCTATCAAGATGATGTTCTGCACTCGGAACCACTAAAATATCTATCTGGGGCAGACTGTCTTTGGTATAGTCATAATCAGGTAAAATACGAACACCTTCAAAAGTGGTAATCGCATCTAAGGTATTCGCGACTGTAAAGGTATTCATGGCTTTAATGCCCTTTCTGTATTGTGTGTGTTGAAATATATCGAAAGGCGCGGTAAACTCGGTGTTATACGTACCGTCCATAATTAAAAATGCTACATTATAACGACCAGCTTTTATTTCTGGTAGCTGCCTTTCTTTTGTCACATTGTTTTGCAAATCCTGTTTTTTGGAAGTACACCCCAAGGTAAAAATGAAGATCCAAAATAATACATAGATGAATTTCATTGGATAGTTAATCTTTTCTTTTAACAATGTTCTTGAGGAGTAAAAGTAGCAAAATTCCCAAAAAACATATGACGGTTATACCATACCAAGTAATTTCGTAACCAAAATGGGCTACTGAGCGCATTCCTGAATTGTGCCCGAATACATGTGCCAAAGAAAAAGAAATACTGTATAGCGCCATATATTCACCTTGATTACCGCGTTTTGCACGATCCATGGCATAGGCATTTGAAAACGGAAAGGCAATCATTTCGCCTATGGTCATTAATAACATGCCAATGGTCAATACACCGACCCATGAAACTAAATTTAAGATTAAAAAACTAATAGCGGTTAATGCGAGTCCAATGATAATACTCGAAATCTTTGACCAGGGCCTGGTTTCCATGTACTTGATCAATGGCATTTCAAAAACAAAAATGAAAAATCCGTTTAATGCCAAAAGTAGGCCTATTTGAAATTCACTTAATGAATGAAATTCGCTATAATATACCGGAACCGTGGAAAAATATTGTACAAAGGCAAACCCAAAAAATACCATTGCCGCAATGAATAATAAATAGTTTGAGTCGCTATATGCCGATTTTGGTGATTGGTGATGAACACTGTCCAAAACGACTGATTTTCTTGGGTTGAGTACTATTAATAATATGGCACCGGCTGTAATACAGGTTAAGCCGTCAACCCAAAACAAAGCACTATACCCTAACGAACTTATGATAATTCCGCCAAGCGCAGGACCTGCAGAGAATCCTAGGTTTATGGCAAGGCGAATCAGGGAAACAGACCGCGTTTTGTTCTCGCTTTTACTGTATGCGTTAAGCGCAACATAAACC
>JABDKZ010000349.1 GCA_013001935.1 Maribacter sp. | reverse complement strand
AACGGGAGTTCGGTCCTTTTTTGATTTCCTTGATCTATCCATTGACCATGGTGGGCTATATGTTTACACGCCTTTTGTTTTTACCCATTTGGAGAACCATTAAAAGTCAGCGTTAACCTGCGAATACCACACATTAATAGTTTGACTTAACCATACATTACTTACGAAGTTCCTCCAAAACCATATCCGCTATTTGTTTGTGGGTGCTGGTCATGGGGTGCCACTCATCATACCACAAATAGGCTTTGGAATCGGGAGCTTTGTATGTGCCTTTCCAGGGGTGGTCTTCAAATGTATTGTTCGCTACCAAATCGTTCATAAACCCATAAATGTCAATAAAATGAATTCGTACTTCTGGATGGCTCGCCACCAAGCCCGTCTCTGCCTCAAAAAGCATGGCGTACAGTTCGGCATTGAATTGCTTGGTCAATTTTTTGACCGCCGGCACCAAATGGTGATAATCCGTTTTTGGTCCGTAGCCCAGGGAAAGGGTCAAATCAAAATTATTGAAGACCACAAAGTTCTTGGCTCCTTTATCAATCAATGTATTCAGTCCAGTTTTGATGTTCTTTACCGAATTGGACGGATTATCCTTATCGTCCCAATAATCATTCACCCCGACCCACACGGCATACAGGGTATCGTCAGGGCTGGTGGTGGACTCATAACGATCAATTTGCCACAGGAATCCTGACCAATCAAAACCCATAAAATGCCCGTTATCGGTTCTGGCACCGCCCCAGGCTCTATTGTCCACGCTTTCACAACCTAATGATTCGTCCAAGTATTCGACCCAAACATAACCATTGGTGTCTCGGTCAAAGCCGTGGCCATTAATATGGCCGTTATCGGTAAAGCTGTCGCCAAAGGCCACAATGTGCTTATAATTTTGGGCTTGCCCCAGACTAGGAAAAAACAAAATGCCCAATAATATAAATTTGAATGTTTTCATGACGAAAAGTTTGTTGGCTCTCGGGGGAGTCTCTAAAGTACTTACTATCTGAGAACTACACAAGGGAAAGTGAACAAGCGGGTGAGGGCAATTGCCTAATTTTTTCGATGTCATTCACATCTAAAAAAGTCATCAAGCCTACGCCTTAGGCACAAACACCCTTTTCAACAAGCGTATGATCCTGTTGATCAAATAGGCGATGATCAAGAGTACAGTTCCTATGAGTATGGGCAGTATGCCGCCAAAGGTATAGACCATGCCCAACACAAAGCCCAACAGGCATTCAGGATAGTGAACGGGTCTAAAAAAGGCGAGGAGCAGGGGCAACAGTATCAAATACGGCAAAACACTTTCCAATCTCAATTCCCATAGTAGGGAAATGGTGATACCGAATGCGAGGGCTGCGATAAACCGTTTGAATACGACGTCTTCGTGCTGCTTAAGTTTTTCTTCTGAGGTCGTTTTTTTATAGCGGTTACGGTGAATTACGTAGGCCACCACAAAAGCCAAGAGCGGAACGCTTACCAATCCCCAATAGTTAGAGACGCCGGGCATATCGTCCCTGGCCAGCAAATGATGGGTGACCACCCCTCCCGTAAAATGCTCTAGGGCCAAACACAGCCCCACCACGAGAAATGCCAGTAGGGGCAATTTGATTCGATGGTCCAATAATGATTTCAAAGAGGTTGGTTTTAGTTGTATGTGAAAATAAGGCCTTTTTTCTTGGGTAAGGAGTTTATACCCTTATTTAATAATGGTGATCAGGTCTGTGTTGTCAATGGCAGTACCGTTCAATTGGGTGCTGGTAGAAACCGTTTGCGTACCACAACACTGTTCACTGGGGCGCTCGGCCAGATCAAAAGTTATGGTGTCAATTTCATTTGCTGACAGCCGCAACGTATATGCTGTGATATCCCGATCCAAATCAAAGGCTAGGGTAGTGCTGCCCTCATCAATAAAAATGGCGATGGGCTCGACTTCAGCGCCGGTAAGGGTGACTTGCACGGGCACATAAATGGCCGTACTGCCAAACAAGAGGTTGTTGCCCTCGGCATCTACCACAATGATTTCTTTGGTGGTCAGCTCTAGACAATCATTGCAGCTGTCTTCGCAGGCAATACTTACGATCGCGAGTAGGGCGAGGGGTAGGAGTTTTTTGAAGAGTGATTTTATGCTTTTTGTGAACAATATTGTAAAAAGTGTTTAATTTGAGATTTAGTTTTAGGGGTTGGCGCATACTTTGTATAAAATATATTCGCTAAAAAAATGGTTAAAGCCTTTTCATCTTCTTTAACCATTCTTCATAATAGGGTCTGTCATTATTTGCAGGCACTTCATACCATTGAGAACAAACAAAGTAGTATTCGCCGCTAATTTCATAAGGTGTTGTATAGTATCTTGCTCTCTCGTAATAATGGGAATTTTCTTTTGCCAAGAAAGGGAATTGTATATCAAATGTTAGTTTCGAATAATCTGCTCTCTGTAACCGATCTATTTCATTTCGGTCAATTTTATTATCCCTGACCAATTCATTAAAAGTTTTGCGGACATATTTTCCTATTGCTAGTTCTCCATTAGGTCTAATAACTCTTTCTCTAGTAGAAATACTTTTCGTTCTACTTCTGGCATAGCTTTCCACTGGTACGATCTTATTTTTGTCCTTAATATTTAATTCCAATACTTTGAATACTTTATCAATTGTATTCTCACCATATTCTTTAAGAAGGTCTGTTTTTAAAGCATCAATCATTTTTACCTTATAATTCTCAGATAGCAGTAATCTTTTTAGTTTTTTAAATTCTTCTATCTTTTTAAATTCTTCAATTTTTTCTTGGGCGTGTATTTCTATATTTTCTTTGTTGTATTGTTGTTTACTAAATAGGTTTACAAACTTCAAACCTTTTTCGCTATCCCTTTTAAATTCAATTTCGTCAATCAAGACAATACCACTTTTGTTAAAAAATTTTCCATCCAAAAACAGCTGTATTTTATTGCCGATTAAAATGCCCAATTCTACCCGCATAAGACCCATATAGGATGATAATTGACCTTTGAATGTAGGGTTGTCAATTTCTACGGTGGGCTTTTTCACCTCTATGATAAAAAGATTTCCTTGCTCCTTTGATTTCAACAATAAATCCGGACTTATTCTATTGGAGGCACCTACTTGAACACTTTCCCGAACAATTATTTCATTTTTATATTCACTCCAGCCTAATTTTTCAAAGGCTTGCACTACTTTTAATTCAAACACCTGTTCGCTCGTATTTGAAGGCAAATTTTCAGAGAGGATATAACATAGTTCATTCCATTTTTCGTTGTTCATTCTTGGTTTTTTAAATGTTTTTCAAAACTTATAGGTATAAGCTTCAGATGAAGCAATGACTGACTTGTTTTATTATAAAATGAGGGGGAAGACCTAAAATATAAACTCCTTGTTAGATATGCAAGGGCATGGCAGGGATTGAGAGTGAGGCCAATATTATTTAACGATGGGAATTAATAATAGCTTTTCCGATAGCTTCTGCATATTTCGGTGGCACAGCATTACCAATCATTCTCGCCGTTTTTGCAATGCTTCTTGTTGTAAAGAAATAATCTTTTGGAAAAGAT
>JABDKZ010000406.1 GCA_013001935.1 Maribacter sp. | reverse complement strand
AACCAAGTCGTGGAAGAAGTACGCAAGCATTTTTCCGATATGGTATTCGATACAATTATACAGCGCAATGTGCGATTAAGTGAAGCTCCGAGTTATGGCGAGAGTATCATTAAATATGACGCTAGTAGCAAAGGAGCTGCCAATTATCTGAATATGGCGAATGAATTATTGAAAAAAAACAAGGAAACCGTTTAAATGGCGAAAGCAACAAAAAAACAGGCATTGGGCCGAGGTCTTTCCGCATTACTGAAAGATCCTGAAAATGATATTAAATCGGTATCGGATAAAAATGCCGATAAGGTTGTAGGCAATATCGTGGAGTTGGATATTGATGCCATTGAGGTAAATCCATTTCAACCCCGTTCCAATTTCAATGACGAGGCTTTACAGGAACTTGCCTCATCAATTCGTGAACTTGGAGTTATTCAACCTATTACAGTAAGGAAACTAGATTTCAATAAATATCAACTCGTTTCTGGTGAAAGACGTTTTAGGGCTTCCAAACTGATTGGGCTTGAGACCATCCCCGCTTATATACGTATAGCGAATGACCAAGAATCACTGGAAATGGCATTAGTAGAGAATATTCAGCGCCAAGACCTTGATCCTATTGAGATTGCACTATCTTATCAGAGATTGATCAATGAGATTAAACTCACCCAAGAAAAGTTAAGTGAGCGCATAGGTAAGAAAAGGTCAACCATAACCAATTATATGCGTCTGTTGCGACTAGACCCAATAATCCAAACTGGCATACGCGATGGTTTTGTAAGTATGGGGCATGGTAGGACGTTAGTGAATGTTGAAAAGAAAGAAGATCAGATTTCGCTATACGAGAAAATTATTGGCGAAAATTTATCAGTGCGGGAAACAGAACGTGCCGTAAAAGCATATCACGAGGACAGTATACTGCCCCAAGGACCTAAGAAAAGTAGGATTACGCCGGTTTTTGCAAAAAAAGCATCTAAGGAACTTACCGAACATCTTAGTGCTAAAGTTACAATTAACGCTTCAGATGCTGGCAAAGGTAGAATTACAATTCCTTTCAATTCAGAAGATGAATTCAATCGTATTAAAAAATTAATCGTAGGTGAATAGGTTCTTCCCAGCGTTCGTTTTTTCCATTCTATTTATTTGGATTTCTTCGGCTCAGGAGATTGTACCAAAACAAACTACAAAAGATTCCATAAAAACAGATCTGAAGGAAGAAGGTGTTGTAATTCAAGATTCTACTTTCGGAAAAAGAAAGGAAATCAATCCATTAGCCCCCAGTAAAGCGGCCTTTTATTCGGCTATTTTACCGGGTCTTGGACAAGTCTACAACAAGCGGTATTGGAAGGTTCCTATTGTCTACGCCGCAATAGGTACCGGAATATATGCCTACACCTATAATGATGATCTTTATGATCGTTTTAGGACAGCTTTCAAAAGAAGGCAAGCAGGGTTTACAGATGATGAATTTTATGATATTAATGGTGATAATGCCCCGGGTTCCGCTCCGGATTTAGATACTGCTGATTTGGAGCGACAACAAGAAAACTATCAGCGAGATCGGGATTTGGCATTAGTCATTACAATTGCCTTGTACGCCCTTAATATTGTTGATGCCAATGTTGACGCACATTTAAAGCAATTCAATGTAGATGAAAATTTAAGTATGGATTTTAAACCTTATTTAGATTTAAATCCTATAACCAATAACCCTAATTACGGGATTGCATTTACCATAAATTTTTAGCAACATGAATATAGCCTTGTTCGGATACGGTAAAATGGGTAAAATGATTGAGCAGATTGCCTTGAATAGAGGCCATCAAATTGTGGCCAAAATTGATGTGGACACCACCGAAATCAATTTTTCAGAAATGGATGTTGCCATTGATTTTAGTATGCCTACAGCTGCATTCAATAATATTAAACGATGTATTGACAATAAAGTGCCCATAATCTCGGGAACAACAGGATGGCTTAACGATTATGATAAGGCTGTACATTATTGCAATGAACATAGAGGATCCTTTATCTACGCATCTAACTTTAGCCTGGGAGTGAATATCTTTTTTGAACTGAACGAATATCTGGCCAAGATGATGAGCCATTTAAAGCAATATGAAGTTGGCATGGAAGAAATTCACCATACCCAAAAATTGGATTCCCCAAGTGGTACGGCGATTACTTTGGCAGAGGGAATTATAGCAAATTCAAAATATAAAAATTGGAGCCTTGAACAGGGAAACGAAGATGAAATTATCATTCATTCAAAAAGAAGGGATGCTGTTCCAGGAACCCATAAGGTTGATTACCAAAGTAGGGTCGATAGTATAGCAATTAAACATACAGCTCACAATCGTGAAGGTTTTGCCCTTGGTGCGGTTATCGCTGCGGAATGGATAAAAGGTAAAACAGGGGTGTTTTCGATGCGCGATGTGTTAAACCTTGGTTAACGAATACAATAAATAAGACATAAAAACACTTAATTGCATAGCAATTGAACTTAATTATAAAGAATAACGGTTTTACCTAACCCTAATTATAAGCTTACATGAACGGTACCCAGTGGATTATTTTTATTTTAATTGTTCAAGTCATTCATTTCTTAGGGACTTGGAAATTATACGTAAAAGCAGGAAGGAAAGCATGGGAAGCGGCAGTTCCCATTTATAACGCAATCGTTCTAATGCAAATAATCAACCGTCCAAAATGGTGGGTGATTTTACTTTTCATCCCTATTATTAATCTGTTGATGTTTCCAGTCATTTGGGTCGAGACCATTCGTAGTTTTGGCAGAAATAGCCTAATGGAGTCTTGGCTGGTGGTATTGACCCTAGGATTCTATATCTATTATGTGACGTATGCCTTGGATGTGCACTATATTGAAGAACGTAGCTTGCATCCAAAAACCGCCATGGGAGAATGGGTTAGCTCGATTGTATTTGCCGTGGTAGCCGCAACATTAGTTCATACTTATTTTATTCAACCTTATGTTATTCCTACTGGATCACTGGAAAAAACTCTGCGTATCGGTGATTTTTTATTTGTAAGTAAATTTCATTACGGAGCAAGAACGCCCATGACCACCGTTGCTGCCCCTATGGTACATGATACTATCCCAGGATTGGGAATACGGTCATATTTGAATAATCCGCAATTACCCTATTTCAGATTACCAGGCTTTAAAAAAATCAAAAGAAATGAGATTGTCGTTTTTAGTTGGCCTGCCGATACCGTTCGTATATTCTTTAAAAAAGAAAAAGGTGTAAAAAAGCCAATCGACAAAAAATCGAATTATGTGAAACGATGTGTCGGGGTGCCGGGTGATTCCTTGGCGGTGATTGACGGGTACGTACATATTAATGGACAACAAACAGTGTTACCGGATAGGGCCTTGCCACAATACGATTATATGGCATATTCCTCAAAAGGTGTATCCTCGAGATTGTTGAAAGAACTAGGAGTTACAGATTTTAATAGGATATACGTTACCACACAGCTGAACCAAAACCAATTTGATCAAATAAGCAACTATCTATTAGGGAGCCGAAGAGGCAACTCCGGTAATATTGAACTTATTACCAATCATTTGGGCATACCGACAAAAGCCATCAGGAGTGCCGGATTGTCATTAAAAGAACAAACCGATAGGCAGCGTATGCTGACAATTACTGATGACATAGCCAATAAATTAAGAAGTAATGCTGCCATTGACTCAGTTATAAAGGTGTTAGAACCTCTGGGTGAAAAAGGCTATAATATTTTTCCACAGCATAGCTCCTATGCATGGAATAATGACAATTTCGGCCCCATTTACATTCCTGAAAAGGGCAAGAAAGTGGCCCTGAATTTAGAGGTATTACCAGTCTATAAAAAGATAATCAAAGATTATGAAGACAATGCGATTTCGGTCAATGGTAATCAGATAAGTATTAATGGGGAGGTTACTGACACTTACACCTTTAAGCAAGACTACTATTGGATGATGGGTGACAATCGCGATCATTCCGAAGATAGCAGAACATGGGGATTTGTACCTGAAAACCATATAGTAGGCACACCGATTTTTATTTGGATGAGTATCGATAATTTTAAAGAAGGGTGGCGCAATTGGAAAATTAGATGGGAACGGGTTTTTACAACGGTCCATGGTAATGGCGAGCCTATTTCTTACTTCAAGTACTTTCTTATGGTATTGGCTGGATGGTTCGTTTTTGACTATTTTAGAAGGAAAAAGAAGAAGACCACAAGTTCAAAGTAGTTGAGAAGTATCAATAAAGAAATCCTATGATTTAAAGTGAAACTGCTACTACACCCAACGTACTTTCCTAACATTGCAACCATGGCGTGTTTGGTGCGGAATGAGATTATTTGGGAGGTAGAAGATAATTATCAAAAACAAACCTATAGAAACCGATGCTATATATGTACTGATCAAGGCAAACACTTGCTCAGTATTCCCATAAAACATGTTGGAGGTGATCAGGGGAGACAAAAATACAAGGATGTTAAACTTGGGAATGAATATCAATGGCAACGACAACATTGGCGTACATTGCAGACCGCTTACAGAACATCTCCTTACTTTGAATACTATGAAGATGATATCGCCATCTTATTTGAGAAAAAGTACGACTTTCTATTGGACTTCAACTTCAAAACAATTGAGGTTATACATGATTGTCTTCAAATTACAATGCCTACAGAAAAGTCGCAAAGCTATCAAGTTCAATTGCCTCTGAATATAAGGGATGCCCGGTTATTGGTCAGTTCCAAAAAAGAACAAGAATTTGAACAGCAAACGTATGTTCAGGTTTTCGGGAATAGACATGGGTTTATAAAAAATACTAGCGTTTTAGACCTTTTGTTCAATGAAGGCACCAATGCCCTATCGTATTTAAGGGATATTAATCTGAAATTAACGCATGCTTAGGATTTTCTTGCATTATGGCATTCATATAATTGTACCTGTTTTCATTGCGTTCTACTTTTTCAAAGGGCAAAGCATTAGAATAGCGATTCTACTATTGTTGGGAATTTTAATCGATTTTGATCATCTTTTAGCGACCCCTATCTTTGACGCTAACCGCTGCAGCATTGGTTTTCACCCCTTACATAGTTATTGGGCTATTTTTACTTATACAATCTTTCTTTTTTTTAATAAAACACGAATCCTTGGTATCGCATTGATGATACATATTTTGGCTGATGCTGTGGATTGTGGAATGTTATTCCTTCAAGCGAAATGAGGCCATCACAGGTTCATGGTCAGATAACCGAAC
>JABDKZ010000387.1 GCA_013001935.1 Maribacter sp. | reverse complement strand
GTCTATAATGGTCTGGGCATTATTGGCAGCATCCTTGGAATCTGGATGTACAAAGAATTCGTAAAGTTTCCTGGAAATGAACTGGCCAATTTCATTGGGTCGCTGTTGAAATAAGATGTCAATAACGTCATCATAGCCCCAGTTGCCTGTTTGACCTAGTATGGTTTTACTTCCGGCATCGAATCTCGTGGCATCGAAGGTTACTGCCTCACAACCCAGTTCACCACGCTCAACATAACCGGTAAGTGCTTTAGCTGTTTCAATGATATCCATTTCAGTGTACCCATTGCCATCTCCAAGCGTAAACAACTCATACAATTCCCTGGCATAATTTTCATTTGGATTGTTCCCATTATTATATACCCCATCCAAATAATAGAGCATTGCACTGGTCAACCCAATTTCACTGACAAAGGTCTTGAAATTACCAATTGAATTTCTTTGAAGGCAATTGATATAATAATAAAGGAATGAGTTACAGTCGTAAACATCGATTTCTGTTACAAAATGGTTGCTCCAGAAAAAACTCAACCTTTCCCTTAAATTATTAGACAACATACCATTGGCATATGTCAATCGCCATTCGTCTAGTTGGGCACGACGGAGTTGTCCGGCCGCGTCATCATCGGCAGGATAGTTGCTATTGTTCCAATCTGCCCAAGTAGGGGCAGCGGTTGGGGCCATATTAATGGCCTGATTAATTAGCGTGTCGACTAGCGCATCAGCTGTTGATCCAACAGCAAGGTCGATAGTCTCAATTGAGGCGCTAAACCCCAATCTTCGGTACAAATGCGCTACCCTGGTCCTGTCCAAGGGCGTAGTGTACAGCGCTAATGTAGAGGTGTTACAGTTAACGAAGTATTCCATAGTTTTTATAGGCTTTAAGAACGTTCATGTGCGTAGGGGGCAAATTCTTAACGTCTAATCGATTTGGATATTATATAATTACAATTATTTTCGTTGTTATGCCGCTCAATGTACGTTGATATCTTGAAAAGTGACGTTAATGCGCTTAATTTTTCGATGAAATGCACGTTTTTGGCTTTATTTTTGAGAATTTCGTATGGGAAAACATAATGAATTTGGTAAGGAAGGAGAGCAGATTGCGATAGATTTTTTGTTAAATAAAGGATATGCTATCAAATACCGGAATTACAGGTATTTGAAGTCTGAAATTGATATTATTGCGCAAAAAGATGATGTCCTGGCCATTATTGAAGTACGATCAAGAAGTACCGATTTCATAGAAAATATTGCCGAAACGATTACCAAAAAGAAAATTGGCCTGCTTGTTTTAGGTGCTGATCACTATATTATCGAAAATGAACTTGATGTTGAAGTCCGTTTTGATGTCATTACCATTCTTAAGAACAAAAAAGTGTTTGAAATAGATCATTTGGTAAACGCGTTCTATCACTTTTAACCTTCTAATCGTACAATTTGTTTTATTTATAACAGTATGTTATATTTGATTTCAAGTTAAAGGATTATGAAAACAATTTCATCAGTAGTTGAGCAGTATATCAAAAAGAAACCCTTTCTTCAAAGTGCCTTGGCTCAAGGTATCATCAATCTTACTTCGCTCTCCCGAATCGTTAAACCTGAAATTGAAGAACAATTGGGAAAAGAGATTCGTAACGGGGCCATTGTAATGGCATTGAAGCGATTGTCAGATGATCTTGAATTTAGGGCTACCCATAAGATTATCAAAGTCTTGAAGAATATTGGGGAAATTACGGTACGTTCATCCTTAACTGATTATACTTTTTTGGCATCGGATACCATTCTTTCGCAACAGGCAAAACTTCTGGAAGAAATAAATGTCAATCAAGATGTATTTTATACTTCATCAAGAGGCGTAAATGAAATTAATATTGTCATTAGTAACTTAATGGACAATACTGTTGAGAATTTATTCAAAGCGGAAAGGTGTACGCAAAAGGCAGAAAACCTTTCTTCAATTACCGTAAAACTTCCAGCTGAAAATGTATCAGTTCCCGGAATCTATTATTTTATTTTTCAACGATTGGCTTGGGAGGGAATAGTTCTTTACGAAGTTATATCAACTACCAATGAGTTCACGATAATCGTAAATGACGATCAGGTTGATATCGCCTTTAAAACCATAAAGGATTTAAAAACTTTATAAAATAATTATTGGTTTTCCAATAGTTCAACAACGGCCTTATCGCTCTCGGGTTTGGCCCTTATTTTTTTGTCCTTATCCAATATAAAATAAGTAGGTGTCTGGTCAATGGCATAAAGGTCTGCGTATTCACTTTCCCATTTGCCCAGGGCGATGACATGTTCAAAATGAGGCATTTTTGATGATTCAGCTTTCCAAGTGAGATTGTCATCCTCTAGTCCGATGGCAATCACCCGTATACTATCATTATTTTTTAATTTCTTATGTAAAGCCGGTAATTCTCGTAAACAGTGACTACAGCTGCTACTCCAAAAGACAAGCAGATACTTGTCCGCACCTTCAAGATTCCTTAGGTCGTTTCGCGACTCGTTTTCACCCCATTCAATATTAGGGGCAGTGGCACCTATACGCAAGCGATTATGAACCTCGATTTGTTGGCCAATTTCCTGATTATCGCCATGGGCAAGCAACTTTTTTAAATACGTATCGTAAATATAATCTGATGTATGGTCAAAACTGCTTGCGGCGGCCTGTGCCCATAAGGTGTGAAAAAGATGCAGTTTGTATTTAGAATCTAAATCTTGAATGCGCGTACTAACCGTATCTACATTTTCAATTTGAGCGCTTTCAGTTTCGTCTTTGGTCGTTGTATCGAGCGGAAGGGCGGTAAATACATAATTGGTCAATTTATCGGACAAGAATCCAGAGGCTTGCAAAACAGTATTGTTCAATTCCAATGCCTCGAAATAGGTATCCTTTTTATTTTTAACATACTGGAAAACAGAATCATAATTCGAAGGGATATACGGATGGTTGGCTTTTACAAAAACGTGCACCATCATTCCCGCCGTTTTTTCTTCATACATTTTCTGGATTTGATCCATTTTCCTTGCTATGCTTTGG
>JABDKZ010000370.1 GCA_013001935.1 Maribacter sp. | reverse complement strand
GGTGAATACTATCCCGAAGGTTATCCATATTCATGGCTATAAAATCGTCAAATGACTCATACGGATTAACTCCTTGCTTTCGCAAAAGCGAATAAATGCCATCTCCTTTATCCGCGATTACCGAAATATAGGATTCCTGCCCACTCGCAATATATGCAATGAACAGAAGTAGAACGTATGTTATTCTTTTACTTTTCAATGACTATTTTTAATGATCTTCCTCAAAATCCGTATTGGAATAATCGGACAAAATTCCACTGGTAATCAGGTCGGCTATGTTTTTCTTATTGGTGGTGACTTTTAAAGTTTTTTTATTGGCATCACTTTGAGCGCCCAAAGCAATAAAAGTAATAGTTGGCAAGACATTCTTGGCAAAAGCAATGTTTTTGGGATCTTCAAAAACTTCGGAATAGTCGGTCGGTGATTTATATTTTACGGTGTTTTTGCCCAACACATTTAAAATATTATCCGCAAATCGCTTGCCTTCCTCACTTTTTGCATAATGATATACTACAACATCAGTTTTTGACTTCAATTCAATGTCTTCGATATCAATGACTAATAGTCTTTGATAGCTTCCCCTATGTTTTAAAAATTTTTTATTAACAACACTGACAAAATCAATTAATCCTAATGAATCATTTGCACTACTATTCAGGAGGTATACCCTTGCACTACTTTGTAGCAATTTTCTTGCCATTCTTATTGTAGTGTCTTCATTTAATTTCCTGGTAGCTTCTTCAGCACTACTTCCTGTATTGGTTAAAACATAAAACACGGTATTATTCAGCGTACTATCCTTAATTTTCAATGAAGCCAATTCCTCTTTAAATATTGGTATTTCCTTTGCATCGGGCATTTCTATTCTTATTCCTCTTCTTTTGAAAGAATCGGGCGCATCTGGGATTAAATACACCTCGCCTACAGTCAATTGACTTCCTTTTATGATTTTATTTTCGTTCAAATCAAGAAATTCCGCATAGTATTTTACAACATCAATACCTTCGTTCCTAAGTATTGAGAAGATACCATCCCCGTTTTTCGCTATAACGGTTTGTAAAGAATCTTGGGCAATAACAGTATTTAAGGAAAGTATTGTAAAAAGGACAAATAAAGAATTCCTGGATAGAGTCACTTGAATATTCGTTTATACAAAGTTTATCAAAAATACTGTCCAATTCCAAATACAAATCCACGGGAAGCGTTTTTTGTAATGCCATGACCATAATCAATCCTAAAAACCGCATTGAAAATGCGTTTATGTATAAATCGAATCCCGATGCCCGGGTATATCCTTATGTTTTCTTTATCTCCAAAATCACTTAAATTCCCTCCAGGATTTCGCCATGATCCTCCATCAATAAACAGGTTGCTCTGTAAAACGAACCAATCCTTGTCAATTAAGGAGTATCTATATTCCGTATTGAACACAATGGCTGCTGTACCACGATCTATTCTATTTCCTACCCCCCTGATGTTTAAATTATTATCAACAGTAAAAGGTGCAAAAGGGGTTGCTACATTACTAGCCAAGCCTAATCGCAATCTATTGGCCCAATTACCTTTTTGACCAATACGTTTGTAATAAACAAAATCATTGAATCCAATTAGAAAGTCTATGAGGTTCTCATCAGAACTTTGCACATATTGAAAATTAAGGGTACTTCTAAACCCATCTAAATATTGATAGTGGTATTCAATATCCTCATAGCTGTAAATAAATTTGAACAAATGTTTATCTACATTAAGTACTTGAGGTACATCTGGCTGTGTTGCACCGAATAAATATTGATAATCCTCCGTGAACAGGCTAAAACCTAATTCGACCCTATTCTTGAAATTGAGCTCATAAAGGCCCATTATTTCAAATCCATTATTGCGATACCTATACTCGGCACTTGTGTTACTGAAAAAAACCGGTTCTTGTGTAGTAATATCATTATAGCTTAATGAAAGCCCCAACTTGTTGGAAAATAAATAAGGCGCCCTTAAACGAAGCGCATAGGAATGAAAAACATCATATTGATAAAATCCTCCAAGGGTTATATTCCTTCCAAGAAGATTAAATTCTTGAAGACCAATCCTAAATGCGAACTCGTCGTTTGAAGAACTGTACAAATTCGCATATGGAATTAATGTAAAGTTTTCTTCAATATTAAAAATCACCTCATACCCTTTATCATCAAGCAATTGGGTTTGAAAACTCGCATGGGAAACAGAAGGCAGTCGTTTTAGGCGAATTACATCTTCGCTTAATTGAAGTGAATCCAATTCCGACCCTGTCTTGGTATTAACCAATTTTGTTACAAATGATATTTTAATTCTTTTGGTACCTTTGAATTTTACCTCATTAATCATCGGTGTTTGGGCAAAGCCTATTGCAAAAAGAAATACTAAAACAAGAGACAAATATGTCTTACTCATAACAAAGGAAGGATACTTATTGTTTCAAAGATAATTGATAGATATTACAAAGAAATCACAGCAAGGTAGATTTAAAGCTATTCCAATTCAAATGCTGTAATAGAAAATTGATTGACCCAATTATCCTCACTGACTCCCATTAAAGTAAATTCATAAAAATTTGCGCCGGATAAAACTGGAGGGGTATTTTTTGTGATGTTCAATACTACATTGTCCAATTTGTAATATGTGAACATTTTGTCAAAGGTGTAGGTGCCGGAAAACAGGTTATTCTGTGTGTCGGAAACTACTTGAAAATAGATCTTGGTATCATCATACAACCCATCTTGCCAAGAAAAAAAAGGCATGTCTGTAGATGCATCAACCATAACACTTTGCTGCAAATGTTCAGTTGGTTTGGTTTGTTGTTTCAAATGTATTGGGTTTGAAAGATGTGTTTTACCATCTTCCTCAAACGATACGATTACCCATTTGTCATTTGATGAGGGTACTTCAAACTTTTTAAGATATCCATTAAAGACATCAGATAAGGGGAATTCGTAAAAATTGTAATTGTCATAATTATTTTTATCAACCTTATCGTTAATGGTTTCAAAATACTGAATATTGGTCGCTCCTTCCCGCGGAAACAAATAAACACTGATTAGCTTATCATTTTTATTACTTGCTGCACAGGAAATTACATTGTCCAAAACGATATCCTTGGAACTGAGCAAACTACTTAAAGAAATTTCCTCGCTCATTTTATCCGTTGAACAGCCCACAAAAAAGTAGATGATAATAAGGGAATAATAACGGTGCATGTCAGTTCATTTTATAAAAATCACGAATAACCAATTGCGCAGGTTTATTCTGAGGTGTAAACCTATTGTCATTGCCACCGCCAGCTTTATCATGATGAATAAACCATTTCCAAACATACCCCCCAGCGAACCAATCTTCGCTCCAGAATTCCTCAAAAATCGCTTTTTTTGCATTAACCTGACCTTCCAAATTTACATTTTCCTCATTGCGATCTACTAACCATGGTTTTTTAGCCGTAAAGTCCATACTGCGATAGCCATATTCGGTGAAAATAATGGGTTTATTTTTTTCAAGGGACAGGGCTTTCATTTTTTCCTTATGCTTTTGCCAACCCTTTTTCAACTGTTCAACTGATGGTGTTTTTTCTTCGGAAAGCGGAAAGTAGGCATCAATTCCTATAAAGTCAATATCCTCCCAAAAGGTTGTTCTTGGATATTCATCCCAATTCGCGGCATAGGTTAATTTTCCCTTATAAACACTTCTGATCTTTACAATAAGATTTTTCCAATACATTGGTCTGTTGGCCACAAACAGCTCTAATTCTGTACCAATACAGAAAAGTGATGTCTTAGTTTCCTGGGCCAATCGCGCGTAGGCCATAATAAAATCGGCGTAGGAAGTTTCCAGTGCATTCCAGTCTTCTTCTGATTGCATTTCCAGTGTTCCCGTAAATTCCCCACGCCAAATCCATAGTTGCGGTTTCAACATTACCTCAACACCGTTCTTATGAAGCATTTCTATATACTGTTTGGCCCCGCTTTTGGTTTCACCAAACCACTGTCTTTCCGTATCAAAAATAATTTCCGGTGAATTTATTTCCCTAATAAAACCAAATGGCATAACTGCTGCATGATTGGCATGTATTTTCAGGATTTCCTCTACCTGATGCTGTCCTACTTTCTCACGAGAGGCAACAAAGCTGACACCATTGATCTTATCAAAATTCTGGCTTGCACAAGAAAATTGTAGAATACACAAAAGTAGTAGACCTAAAGCTTTCATTCATTAACAATTAAGGTTTTAAAAATACGGTATTTAAAAATAATTACTAGAATATGCCTCTCAACCCTATGTTAAAAGTCTGGCCCAAACCTGTATTATTTCCCCTTAAAAAATTAGTATATAGCAACTCAATGTTCAAGGCATTCGATATTTGATATTTTGCACCCCCACCCATTGCTGTATAATCCTGTGGAAAATTGTTTCCCAGATCAAGGCGTTGCGAATGTTGTATCAATCCCAAGATCGTGAACTTGGAACTGGGGAAATAACTTAGGAATACCCCGGGAGCAAGCACCAAGCTGTTATTGGCAAAACTTTCACTAGCTTTTCCAAAATGCAATTCTGAATTCAATTCAGTGAATAATTGCCATTTCTGACCAGGAAAGGTATAATCATAAAAAAAACGATTCTGCCAAGTATACCCCTTCTGGTCTAGGAAAACTCCATTTTCTACTTCATTTACTACTAAAGGAAAGAAAAAAGAACTTTGTATTGAAAAATTGCTTTCAGATGCAAAAGGGACAAATTTTACTGATGGGGCAATCGACGTAATACCTGAACGGGCGGATCCTTCTTCACCATCAAACTTAAAAACATCCAATGCTTTTCGGTCATTTATCACATTGCTCCTAATCTCCAGTATAGCGCCTAAATTCCATCTTTTATTCTCCCCTATTCCCGTATATACCTCTATGGTCGAAGTGAAAAATGTGGCGCGCGGAATTTTCCCTTCTTGAAAAGTGCTCTTGGTCTCTGTATAAAGGTTATTGAACCATTTCACATCCCACTGCCCTTTTCCCATTAGTTTAGAAGGGGTATATTGTTGGATGTTACTTTTTTTTGGTTGGTCCTGCGGATCATCTTGAGAAAACCCAACATATGATACAGCCAAAAGCATCAATAAACTTAACGTCTTTTTCATTTTTTTTACTTCTATTACTTATCGCTTTCGTTAAGCGCCCAATTATAGGCGTAAAATGAAACCTTAGCCTTTTCCGGCAGTTTTTCTTTTCTAAATTGATTTATAAAGTCAATCAAGTTCTTACCATTCCGGGTAAAATCACTTTCATACCATTCAAAGATCTTTGAAATTTTAACCTTGTTTTTGTTTACTTGAATAAATAGGGGGTCGTTCAAGGCAAGCTTTGTTTGAAGTTCCAGTTGCGCAGTTAAAGTACTGGGCATATAAGCTTTATTAATTATCGGAGGACAACCCATCCCCGCACATACTAAAACAAAATGGAATCGTGGTTCATTTGGAAAAACAGCACGTAACAATTTATGCTCAATATCATTAAGAGTTATCAAT
>JABDKZ010000348.1 GCA_013001935.1 Maribacter sp. | reverse complement strand
CCTATGGACGAAAGTGCCCGAAAACTGTGGGATGTATATACTAAATATAAGGAGGTGATGCTAAGAGATACAAATACAGACCATGCCCCTTGGATAATTATAGATGCCAATAAGAAAACAGAAGCTCGTATTGCAGCCATAGAACATATTTTAAAGACAATACCCTATAACGATTAAGACAAATTAGGGGTGAAATAGGGCAAATTTCAATTTAATTATATTTGTATCGCACAAATTTGTAATAATTGGAAGCCTACGCAAATGCCCTTTTATATGCCATTCCCTTTTTTATGATTCTTCTGATCATAGAGATTGCTTATGGTTATTTTGTAAAAAATCAAAAACATAAGGTGATGGATTCAGTTTCGAGTATAAGTTCGGGACTAACCAATATTGTTAAGGATTCATTGGGTATTGGGGTCATTATTGTTACTTACCCCTATTTATTGGAGCATTTAGCATTACTTGAAATAAGGTCCTCCTGGATTGTATGGTTAATTGCATTTTTAGCTCTTGATTTTGCCGGTTATTGGAATCACAGACTGAGTCATAAGATAAATTTTTTCTGGAATCAGCATGTTATTCACCACAGTAGTGAGGAGTTTAATTTGGCATGTGCCCTGCGCCAATCAATTTCGAATCTATTGGGATATTTCCCTTTACTATTGATTCCAGCTGCTCTTTTAGGCGTCCCAAGTAAGGTGATTGCGGTGCTGGCCCCCATACATTTATTCGCACAATTTTGGTATCATACGCAACATATTGGAAGATTAGGATGGTTAGAGTATCTTATAATTACCCCTTCACAACATCGGGTACACCATGCCATTAATCCGGAGTATATTGACAAAAATCTTGGACAGATTCTTTGTATTTGGGACCGTTGGTTTGGAACTTTTCAAGAAGAATTAGATAATGTGCCACCGCAATATGGAGTCTTAAAACCTGCTTCGACCTGGAACCCAATACTAATTAATTTTCAACATATATGGCGTTTGATAAAGGATGCCTGGCGAACTAAGAGTTATTGGGATAAATTACGAATTTGGTTTATGCCAACCGGTTGGCGCCCAGCAGACGTCAAAAAGTCTTTTCCAATTGCAATAATTGAGGATGTATATCATTTTAAACGCTATAAAACTCCGGCTTCTAATGCATTAAAGGGGTATGCCATTTTTCAATTATTGGCAACCACATTTTTATTGCTTTTTATGTTCTTTAATTATACGGCCATTGGTTTTGAAGGGCTGTTACTATTTGGAGCTTATGTCTTTATCGGAATTTATGGGTATACTACTTTAATTGATAGAAAGAGTTATGCGGTTTGGATAGAACTATTTCGTGGAATTGCAGGTATCGGTCTTATTTTTAATACAAGTGACTGGTTTGGAATTGATTCTTATATTAAATCAGGCAGCCTTCTAATCGCATGTTACTTTTTAGTTACCATCATGGCTGCAGTATATTTCACCTTTATTGAAAATAGGCCTTCGATTAAAAAAGTGGCTTTTTAGTTAAAAACAGTTTATGATAAGACCATATATATTAGCGGAAACGAACTGGCAGTCACTTAAAGATTCCAAATTTGAATTGGCAATACTACCCTGGGGAGCTACGGAAGCACATAATTACCATTTACCCTATGCCACTGACGTGTATGAAAGTGATGCCTTGGCAGCTGAATCTGCGCGATTGGCTTGGGAAAATGGCAGTAAGGTCATCGTATTACCTTCAATTCCTTTCGGTGTAAATACCGGTCAACCCGATATTTATTTAGACATTAATTTGAACCCAAGTACCCAATTGGCATTATTAAAGGATGTGGTCGAGGTACTAAATAGACAGGGGATAAAAAAACTGATGATATTCAACAGCCATGGTGGGAATAACTTTAAACCCTTGGTTCGTGAATTGGGCTTAAAATTTCCAGAGATGTTCATTTGTTTCTCTAACTGGTTTCAATCTATGGATAGATCTAAGTATTTTGATAATGTGGGTGATCATGCCGATGAAATGGAGACCAGTTTAATCCTCTATTTGAAACCTGAATTAGTACTTCCAAAAACACAATGGGGTACAGGGGCAGCAAAAAGTTTTAGAATTAAATCATTCAAAGAGGGATGGGTTTGGGCAGAGCGTAAATGGTCACAAATTAGTGAAGATACCGGTGTTGGCAACCCTATGCACGCCACCAAGGAAAAGGGAGAAAGATTCTTTAGGGACGTAACACGCAAAATAGGGGATTTTATTATTGAACTTTGTGAGGCAGACTTGAAGGATTTATATGAATAGCGTAATTCGCAGCCTTACTTTTTAACCTCCTTTTTGATTAGCTTTATATAGGCTTTCATGGCATCTTCGCGACTTATATCTTTAGCTTGTATCAATGCATTGGTCTTAAAGGCGTTGATAAGAGGGGTTTTACTGCCAGGATTATCATAATTCTTGTTGGCAATCTTATAGTATGCGTAAAGTTTAAGCAATAAGTCTGCCGGTAAGGGATCTTTGTAACTGTTCAAGTACGCAACAGCTTGTTCAAAGTTTTTATTTAAAGTCTCCTTTTTCATTTTTGTCGACAAAAGTTGCAATACAGGTTTTAGCACCAACTACTTTCTGATTCAATTTTACGGCAATACCACAATCCAAAGGTAATAATAAGTCGACCCTAGAACCAAATTTGATGAAACCTGCATCTTCGCCTTGATGCACGCTATCACCTACTTCTGCATAGTTAATGATTCGTCTGGCAAGGGCACCGGCAATTTGGCGATAGAGTATTTCTCCAAATTTGGGGGTGTTAATGACCACCGTGGTACGTTCATTATCCGTACTCGATTTTGGGTGCCAAGCTACCAAGTACTTACCAGGATGGTATTTGGAATATTTAATTGTTCCGCTGATAGGGTAGCGTGTTACATGTACATTAAATGGTGACATGAATATAGAGACCTGCATGCGTTTTTCATTAAAATATTCAGTTTCCATAACTTCTTCAATCACAACCACTTTACCGTCTACAGGCGCCAATATTTCATCGAAAAGATTGTTTGCCCCTCTTTTTGGATTTCGGAAAAACTGTAGTATCAAAACCAAAACCAAAATCGAAGTACATTGCAGACTCCATCGTATCCAATCGTTTACTACATAAAACTCTGAAATAAGGACTATGGCTACAACTAATAAGAAGGTAGTTATGATAATGGATTGACCCTCTCTATGAAACATAAGCAAAAATATTAAGCGTTAAATAGGCAAATGGGGCAGCAAATACCATACTATCCAATCGATCTAACATACCGCCGTGCCCAGGAATTATGGCCCCACTATCTTTTACTCCTGCCGCCCTTTTCAGTTTAGATTCTATTAAATCCCCTAAAGTACCAAAGAGTACGATAATGGTTGCCAATATAAACCATTGCAAAGGGGTGATAATAGGTTCGTATTTGCCCAAGAAATATGCCGCAACCATCGCAAAAACAAAACCGCCTACGGTACCTTCTATGGTCTTTTTAGGGGATACCGCTGTAAATAATTTGTTGCGTCCTATGGTACTTCCGACAAGGTAGGCAAATGAATCATTAACCCATATCAATATAAAAATACCTATAATCAGTAATTTTGCAAAATCATTATCCTTATAGGGTATCATGGTAAGGAAAATACATCCACCTCCTATATAAAAAAGACCAATAATAAACTTTTGAAAAAAACTGAATGGCTTTTTCCTTTTCGAAAATAGAAAAAAGAGCAATGCAATATTCATTGATATGGTAAGGAACATGAGTATGTTTATCAACCATTTATCATGAACCAAATAAATGAATGCCCACCATATTGCTAGATACGCTATAAAAATATGGTACCCTTTGAGGTGTACCAGTCTTTTGTATTCATAAAGACAAGCAAGTCCAAAAGTCATGAAAAGAAAGTCAAAAGCATCGGAACTGAGAAATACCGCAGAAAGTAATAGAACGATGTAAACTGCCCCGGAAAGTGCCCTTCTTAAAACTTCTTTCATACTATAGATCCTCCAAAAGTAAAAGGTAAAGATTTTTGGAGCTACTACCGTATGTTAAAAAATCGTTTGAATTTTCGTTTGTAGATTGAAAGTGTTTGAGCGTAGTAATATTTGCAGGAATACTATGCCCATATTTTTTCTTTATCTTCTTTAATCCCTCGCCGATAGATTCTACTAATTGGCTTGTGGTTGCAAAAACTATAACATTGTCCGGAAGTTCTTTGAGCTTTTTTTCCATTAATTGATTGGAGCAAACTAAGATAGAACCGTTTTGGGCGATCAAGTGCTCACAGGTTGTAAAGAAAACATCACTTTCCTTGGCCTTGCGAGTAAAGGTTATATTCTCTTTGGAAAACCTTTCTTCCAACATTGGGTTCATGGCAAAAAATGGATGTTTTTGCCAATTATTTTCCGTTACGATGTTTTGGAGGGCTTCCGAAATTTCTTGAAAAGAGTCACAATAGATGAACTTACCGCCGTTATTCTTAAAGTGAATGGTGAATTTTTCATCAACAGGAATATTTAGGTCAGGCATATGAACGCCACGGGTTTCTGCTGTTTCTTTGGAAACCTTTTTTTTGCCACCGCCAAAAAGTTTGTCAATAAACCCCATTAACTTAATTAAAACTTCTTATCGCGTCCTCTGATATGTAAGGAGAACGTAAAATACATCTATTTATTTTCTTTTTCTTCCTCCTTGTTCATCGGAGGTTCCTCCTCAACAATAACCTCTTCTTTCGTTACTTCTTGGCCTTTACCATCAAATGTTTTTTCGAATGGTCTTTGGCCAAAAATCTTTTCTAGATCTTCCTTGAATATCACTTCTTTTTCTAGAAGGCGTTCGGCTAGTTCAATTAGCTTATCCTTATTCTTTTCCAGAACATCTATTGCTCTCAGGTATTGCTTTTCAATAATCTGCGAAATCTCAGCATCTATTTTTCTTGCAGTTTCCTCACTATAAGGTTTTGTAAAGCCATATTCGTTTTGACTTGAAGAATCATAGTAGGTAAGGTTGCCAATTTCATCATTCAAGCCATAAACGGTAACCAT
>JABDKZ010000346.1 GCA_013001935.1 Maribacter sp. | reverse complement strand
GCTATACTATAAATACCTTTTATTAAACCGGCGCAGTTTGATGCCACTAAAGAAATTTTTCAAAACAAATACTGTTTTCAATGTCTTTATATTGCCCATAATTCGGAATAACTTTATAACCGCTTTTGGTATATAATTGGATTGCCTCAGGTTGCCTTTTACCGGTTTCCAGGACACATTTTTCATAGGACAATTCTTCAGTCCATTTTTCAAGCTCGAATAAAATTTTTGTGGCAAAACCTTTACCTCTGGCTTCTGGTCTGGTGTACATGCGTTTTACTTCCATGGCGTTGGAATTAAATTCCTTAATGGCACCGCAACCCATGGGTTTTTTATTCTCATACAGTACAACCGCATGTTTAATGACATCTATTTGATTGAATTGATGGTAGAAAGCATGATCATCCCCATCGCGTTCAGCAAGGTCGGCATCTAATAGCCTTACAAGATCTATGAAATCTTTGTTTAATGAACTGGTTCTAATAATTTTTATCATCGTTAATCCCTAACCTTGCCCGTTAGCAAACTTACTTTGGAGTTGAACGGATTTCCGGCGGCCCTTCGCATCATAACAATTTGACCAGCATGCCAAACGGCGTCCTCGATAGGGCCGTTTATATGGTTCCAAAAAGGAAATTCTGACTCGCCATTCTTATTTATAAACACAATTTTATGTTCCCCAAGATCAGCTGTTACCTTAAGAAGTTCGCTTGCCGTTTTAAAATTTTCCAAGGTCCTTTTACGTTTTTCCAAGGTCGATAATTCCTCCAATTGAACTGTAAAGTCTGTTGGTTGTTTCTTGGCGGAATTCACGATAGTACGCGAAAGACCATAAATATGATCCAAGGTCTGCGCAATTGTCCTACCTTCCTCACTGGGTTTATATGCCAAGTTTTCTTCAGTTAAGCCTTCCGTTGCCCAAAAATACCGAAAACCCAAACCATCTATCATTCTCGACACCACGGTACCGGGTGTATACTTTTCAGAGGGTTCTGGAATGGTGGCATATGGGAGCGTTTCATTCATTGTTTCTTGGGAAAAGGTTAAACTTGTCAGGAGGATTGCGATAATACTAATATAAGATTTCATCTGGTGTTTTTTTCAAGATACCAAAACTATTCTATAAACCCCTTATCTCGCATCCATTGGTCATTGAACATTTTACCCACATATCTACTGCCGTGATCATGGAATAAAACCACAACAACATCATCTTCAGTAAAATGATCTTTGAGTTGAAGTAACCCCTTAACAACAGCACCTGCTGAATTACCCAAAAACATGGCCTCTTCCCTGGCCAATTTTTGTGTATATATGGCCGCATCCTTATCGGTGACTTTGGTGAAGCCATCAATTACGTCAAAGTTCACATTCTTGGGTAAAATATCTTCCCCGATGCCTTCAGTTATATAGGGATAGATTTCATTTTCATCGAAAATTCCAGTCTCGTGGTACTTCTTAAAAACAGAACCATAGGTATCAATGCCCCAAATCTTGATATTTGGGTTTTTGGATTTCAAATAGGTTCCAATGCCCGAAATAGTCCCGCCGGTACCCACTCCTGTAACGAAATGCGTCAGCTTACCATTGGTCTGTTTCCAAATCTCGGGCCCAGTACTTAAAAAGTGTGCCTTTGAATTGGAAGGATTGTCATATTGATTCACATACCATGCATTGGGAATCTCCTGGGCCAATCGTTTTGCCGTGGAATAATAACTTCGTGGGTCTTCAGGGGCAACTTCTGTGGGACATACATAGACCTTACTGCCCATTGCTTTAAGAATATCAATTTTTTCTTTTGATTGCTTGTCGCTTATGACACAAATTAAACTATATCCTTTAATGGTAGCCACCATAGCCAAGCCCATTCCTGTATTGCCCGAGGTACCTTCTATAATCGTTCCACCTGGCTTTAGGCGTCCATCAGCTTCAGCATCTTCTACCATTTGAAGGGCCATTCGATCTTTTACCGAGTTCCCAGGATTAAATGTCTCGTATTTGGCCAATACCAAACATGGCAACTCTTTGGTAAGCCTATTCAATTTTACCAAGGGGGTGTTCCCTATTGTGCCCAATATGTTTTCTTCGTATTCCATCTATAGGTAAAGATAGGTTTTTGAGTTGTGGTTTATGATAATCGTAACTAAACAAAGTGAATCTAACTATTCAAATCTTATGGCCTTTACAGGATTTATTTTGGTAATAATATACGAGGGCACCAAAAGCATTAATAAACATAAAATCAATACGCCTGTATTGAGGAGTATTACTGTTACAAAATCAATATGAACCGGAATATATTCGATATAGTATTCTTTTGGGTTTGGAAATTTCAACAAACGGTATTGCTGTTGAATCCAAATTAGGCCTAGCCCCAACAAATTTCCCCAAAAAAGGCCAACTGCGATCAAATAAGCGGCATTGAACAAAAATACTTTACGTATACTCCAATTTGCGGATCCAAGAGCCTTTAATATGCCGATCATCTGTGTTCTCTCCAGGATTAATACCAATAAAGCCGTAATCATATTAATACCGCCAACGATGATCATAATACCTATGATCAAGGCAATATTAAAATCGAAAAGCCCAATCCATTCAAAGATTTTATAGTATTTGCCTATGACCGTCTGTGTATCTAATGTAGATAAAATCTGACCATAAATCTCCCGGTTTTTTTGATATATATCCTCGAAATTGTTCAAAAAGACCTCAAAATTGCCTACTTGGGTCTTTTCCCACTTATTCATACGCTGAATATGGCGTATGTCAATAAATACGAACACGCCATCTATTTCCTCAAAGCCGCTATCGTAAATACCGACAAGTTTAAAATTTCTCTGATTGGGCTTTAAGGGGTCTTCCTCCTTCGGAAAAAAAGCAGAAAACGAATCCCCGATTTTCAATTGCAGGCGGTTGGTCATAAGTCGTGAAAGCAACACTTCGGTATTTAATTCTCCAGCATAATCGGGCAATTCACCCTCGACCAGGTATTCTTTGAACACCTCCCAATTATAATCAGCGCCAACACCTTTAGCAATAAAACCCTCAAATGTATTCTCAGTCCTAATAATACCTCCCTTGGTAGCCACGGCCTGTACATGCGCAATGTCTTCTACTGTAGTAAACTTTGGATAAAACTCTTGTACTATGGAAACCGGTACCACAGAAACATCTGAAGTATTGTTGTCGTAATTGTAAATTTGAATATGACCGTTGAAAGCTGTTACCTTTTCACGTATCTTATGCTTTAGACCAACACCAGTTGCTATCGCTATCAGCATCATAAAAACACTAATGGCAATCGCAGCAATGGCAATTTTTATTATTGGTGCGGATATGCTAATTTTATGCTCTTTGCCCCTAATGAGTCGTTTGGCTATAAAATATTCTAAATTCAAGCTATGGCGTTTTTATCCAATCTCAAAAGTACAGTTTTCTTATGGGTTTTAGTACTATCGGCCTGCGGAAACACCCAAAAATCATCAAAATATTCAGGAGCCAACGAATTGGGGAATACAGTACTGGAAGAAAAAAAGTCGATTATTGTCGGCGCCAATAGATCCGGGGAATATCTTGGATTTTTAGAAGGGAAAAAGGTAGGGATTGTCGCTAACCAAACGAGTGTGATCTTTAAAAATCACAAAGATAATACCCACTTGGTTGATTCGCTTTTAAGTCTCAAAATTGATATCAAAAAGGTTTTTGCCCCTGAACATGGTTTTCGGGGAAAGGCCGATGCGGGGGAAAAAGTGAAAGACGGGCTTGACACCAAGACCGGATTACCGTTGATCTCACTTTACGGTAAAAACAGAAAGCCTTCCAAGGAAATGCTTGAGGGTTTAGACATAGTGGTTTTTGACATACAAGACGTCGGAGTTCGTTTTTATACCTATATCGCCACCCTTCA
>JABDKZ010000344.1 GCA_013001935.1 Maribacter sp. | reverse complement strand
GGAAGGGTGTGAGTACACATTGTCTATATATCAATGATAATCAATAAGTTACATAAGAATGACTCCTTATTTTTGTTTCATGTTTATGACCAACCTTTTTTGACGTAAAATAAACAGAAAACCTTCTTATTTAACCAGTCTAATGACTTATAGAGGCCTTAAGGATATTCAAATACAGACAGCCCGATTAATCGACCAACTATGCGTTGCTGTGAGTAGTGTTTTTCACATTATATAAAACTTCTTTGAAGCTATGGGTTCAGGTATATCTTCAAGCTCCAATTGTTGTTTAATATTAATTTCTATTGATCTGGAAATGCTTGTCATGGCAGTATCTGTTGGTCTATTTTCAAATGGATCTTGTATATGAAAAGCAATTTTTTCAACTAAAAAGAAAGGAATAGAAACAAAAACCATAAACGGTATTTCAAAAAGACTAGGCATTTCCGTTAAAGCAAATGAAAGCGTTATCAAAAAGATGTAGATAAAAAGGTGCAAAGTCAACCTATAGGTTTTTGGAAATGGTGTGTTTTTAATTCTTTCAGCTTTTCCCATAGAAGCGCAAAGTCTTACAAGAGTATCATCAATTTGCATTTGTTGGTAGTCATTAACCAATTTTTCTTGATGTACTGCAGCTAAATCTTGTGACTGCTTATCTAATAAAGCCAAAGGAGTGTTGCTTTGATTGTTAATAGATTTTAATTCTTGTTGAGAAATAAACTTATCTATATTTTCAGGATCATTTTCATTCCTTAAGTTTTGTGATAAAGAATAGCACCAAGCAATTTGTCTATAGGCTATTCGATTTATTACTTCTTTGTTTTCTTTTTTTATAAATCCTTTGAGTTGAATTACCAAGGTTCTGGAGTCATTAACAATAGAACCCCAAATTTTTCTGGCTTCCCACCATCTATCATAAGAATGACTTAACTTAAAGGAGAGTAATAGAGCTATAGCAGTTCCTAAAAATGCTCCAATTGAAATAGGAATATTCAAATCAATAATATAATCCGAAGAAAAATAAAGCACGGAAGAAAATACAGTTACTATTATTATATCCCATTTAATGGTGTTGAACCAATAGGAAATTGGTATTTTTTTTTCTAAAATCATAATTAAATCTAGCCTGTTTTACATTACAAACAAAGTCTTGGCTATGATTTCGCAGCAATAAGTCCGTTAGGACTTTCCAGCCATAAAATCGAGCTGAATAAAGTTAGGAAAATTCGTTTTAATGTTACAAAGACAAGGTTGAATAATAGGCATTGTTAGCGAACAAATTTTTTATTTTCAAAGGGGGGGGCCACTGGACCATCAAAGGCTGTGAAACAGACAGGCAGTTTTGTCAGGAAGGACGTGAGCTAATCCTGCTTTAGTAAAATAAGGCATAATGCCAACGCACCACCTGGCTCCTCATTATCAAAGGTCTACCAGACCTTTGATGGCCAGTCGGCCCCCTATCCCAATTTAATTCGCACTAAAAAACTGGATCGTGTCATTATTATTAGCTACTACGATTATGCCACGCCCCCTATTTTGTAATATTCCTATCTTTTTGGCATCTTTACGCGCGTTGAAACCACTTCTATGCCCTGGAATGGGCTTAAAACTACCCTGACCATCACCTAATAAAAGAAGACCATTGCTCGCATCATTCCGGGGTGTCTCAATTTCAGAAACAAATAAATTGCCGACCATTAGCACATCCAAATGACCATCATTATTAAGGTCGGATATTGCCATGTCGTTAACATTAGACAACTGGGCCTCATTGGGTAGCTGGCGTACCTTAAAACTACCATCGCCCCTATTCTCTATATAGGAAGAAGCAAAGGTATCGGTAACAAGATGTAATGAATTTTTCAAATTATTCTCCCCGTAAACCTCATCAATCTCCAAGGAGGCAAAAACATCATATTTCTTTATTTTGTTTTTCAATCCTGGTATTTGTTGTGATGAGCATGAAAAACCCCGCAAAGGGTAATGTTTATTTTTATTATAATACCCTAATACAATATCATATGAACCATTGCCATCAAAATCATTGTAATAAATATCAAAAGGTGCATCTTCAGATGTTTTGTATTTATAATTCAACCCAAGATTGCCAGCTATAAAGTCCATATCCCCATCATTATCAAAATCACCCTTATTTAGGCTAAACCACCATCCTTTGGTGTTTTCTAATTCGGGAATCGAATTTTTTGCAAAGATTCCGTCAATATTCTCAAAGATCGTTACGGCCATCCATTCGCCTACGGCAATCAAATCATGGTCACCATCCAAATCATAATCATCCCAAACGGCATCTGTTATCATTCCTATATTTATCAAATCAGGTGCAATATCCTTTGTTTTATTAATTAATTGTCCATTTTCATTGATCAAGATCATACTTGTAGCGGGCAATGGATAATAATGCGGGGTGTGTCTGCCGCCCACAAATAAATCCATATCCCCATCATTATCAATATCCGCAGGAGTGACGATAGAACCACTCATTCTCCCAACTCCAAGTATCGCCCCTTTCTTAAAATTACCTTGGCCGTCATTTAAATACATGCGATCCACATAATGTAAATCATTTACGGGATATTCATTACCGCCACTTACTACATATAAATCTTTATATCCATCCCCATTTATATCGACAAAAAGGGCATCTACATCTTCATAGTCATCTTCCTTTGTCCATAATTCCTCTGAACCCTTTTCAAAACCACCGTCCGATTGCTGTATGTACAGCGCGGCTTCATGACCCGTTGCTGCTCCTATGAATAAATCGTCTAAACCATCATTATTAATATCGCCAATCGCCATGGCCGGTCCAAATTGGGACATCTTATGCGGCATTAAAATTTGTTCCTCAAAATCATCGTAGTCATTTTCTACATGGGCATGTTTAATATCAAATGTTGTTGTGATTTCTTTATAATTCGTTTCAGGAGTGGCCTCCATACTAATTTTATCAACCGTCTCTGAATTATCGCTTTGAATTTTTAGAGTTTGATTTGCCGCAATCCCATATAAAACTGTGCTTTTAGCATCAGGCCATGTAACCTGTATACTATCAACTTCTGCAATAGAACCCAATCCAAAATGTAATGTAGACTCACTTGTGGAATATATTCCCCTTACATTGGTCGATTCACCTACTTGCATTTGTCCATTGGTGAATAGCTTCACCCTAGACCCAAAAACGGGCTTATTATTGCCATCTGATAATTCAATTCTAAGAAAATTGGAATTTGAAAAAGATTCAGAATTATTTCTATAAATAAAAGACTTCTCGTTAATGTTATTCACCACTACATCCAAATCCCCATCATTATCTAAATCTACATATGCTGATCCATTCGAGAATGACTCCTGATCCAACCCCCATTCCTCAGCAATTTGGGTGAACTCTAAATCGCCCTGATTTTTGAAAGCATAATTCTTAAGGGCCTGTGATGGAACCAGGGATAAAGCCTCATTTAAGTCTAGGATATCCCATATACTAAGATCGCCGCCATCGGGGTTTTCCATCACCCATTTATTTGCCGTTTCCGTAATATACTGCCCTATTCTTTTATCAGCATCAGTGTTTCTAATATCCCGAAGCAGGCCATTGGTTATATAGGCGTCCTTAAGTCCGTCATTGTCAAAATCTGCGATTAAATTAGACCAGCTCCAATCTGTAGCGGCCATACCCGTAAATTGGGCAATATCGCTAAAGGTCATATTGCCGTTATTCAATTGTAAAGCGTTATACATATACTGGTAATGGCCACCATCGTCAACTACTTTCCAAAAAGAATCTGGATTCATCCCACTCATATTGGATTTTAACCTAAAATTATCCTCAGCGACCATATCCAAGACAAAGACATCCAAATAATTATCATTGTTCAAATCGGCTACATCGACACCCATGCTATAATAAGACATATGGTTTAATGCTTCATTGGCCACATTGGTAAAAGTGCCATTTTTATTGTTTAAAAAAATAAAATCCGGAGCATAAAAATCATTGGCAACATATAAATCTTCCCAACCATCATTATTAAGGTCACTGACAGAAACGGCATTGGGAAATCCGGTCTTATTGATTCCCGCAGCTTCACTTACTTCTTCAAATATATTATTACCGGTATTCTTATAGAGCACCAAATGGTATTCGGGCTTAAGAAGCGTAGTTCCTGAAAATTTTGAATAACTCCCCGGATTTGGGGGTTGGGTTAACAGGAACAAGTCTAAATAACCATCCTTATTGTAATCTAAAAAAGTAGCATGGCGGGTTCTTTCCGAATTAGCTACCCCATATCGTTTAGCGGATTCTTTGAAAGTGCCGTCCCCATTATTTATGTATAGCAGATTGGTTCTCCATTTGGGTTTGTTATCATATAGTTCCCTGCTTACGTATATGTCAAGAAACCCATCATTATTCACATCGGCCACAGTAACCCCTGTAGACCATCCCCCATCATTTTTTATTCCTGATGCCCTGGTTACATCTTTAAAATGAAAATTTCCTTTGTTGAAATAAAGCTTATCATCGACTGTATTGCCCGCAAAGAACAGATCTTGCATTCCGTCATTGTTAAAATCGCCTACGCCAACGCCTGCGCCCCCGTAAAAATTGGAATATAGAAGAATATTGCGATTCCTAGTATCCTTGATTCTATTTACAAAGTCAATTCCCGTCTCATTCGCTTTTAGTAAGGTAAAGCGTTTATTGACCTGAGCCCAAGAAAAGTTGGTAAGCAGCAAAAAACAAAGCACTACTGCTATCCATAACCGATGAGATTTAACAGACAACATATTTATTTGATTTAATACAATAAAATAAAGGAGAGTTTCCTCTCCTTTATCCAACTAACTCTCTCCAAAATTAAATATAAATTGCTTAGAGAACAACAAAATGATTACGGTACGTCCCACCAAACTCTAGTGGTCAATAAATCAGGTCCTTGCCTGGAAATTGCTTCGTTATAATTGTCAGGGTTGTTAGCCTGATCTCCTACAGAATACGTCATTCTTCTTGGAATGGTACCCCCTGTCTCGTTCCCTGGATAGTTAACGGGAACCAAAACTGGGAAACCTGTTCTTCTCCAATTGGAGAATGTCTCATATTCATTCAGGTAGGTAGCTGCCCAATATTGTGTGTTTATTTGCTCTAAGGCATTGGCCGAATCGAACGGATTTGCCACCAAATAAGCATCAATATCACCATCTGCAATTGCAGCATCCGGAGAATCAATTTCATACATTTTCATAGCAGCCCTTACGCCTGCATTGTAATGAGGTTCCGGATCGCCTCCAGCAAGACCCCAGCGTACTGCAGCTTCAGCTAACATAAACTCTACTTCGGCGTAGGTTTGGAAGAACATCGGAGAATCACGACGGGTCATTATAGCGCGGTTAGGCTCGGCATAGGCATCTGTGTTTTCCTCTCCTGTATCTGCTAACAACATTTCTAAATCCAGCCCATTTGGAAACCCTTTTAAATCGGCAGGATCCGTACTTCCGTCAGATCGTCTAGCCGCTAAAATCGGTAATCTTGGATCACCCTGTAAGAAATCAATAAATGTCTTACTCATCCTTTGATTTCCATCGGCTTGGAAAACTTCCCCAATTCCGTTTTGATTAATTCCACCGGGTCCAACTGTATGAGGAACATAGGCGATATCCCCATTGGATTCCATTACACCACCTGAAATTGCTTTGGTAGCCCAAGCTTGTGCCCCTGCTGCATCAACTTTTATTAAACGCAATCCAAGACGCAACATCATTGAATTGGCAAATCGTTTCCATTTTGCCAAATCCCCGCCATAAAACAGATCAGCAGATCCAAAGCCTGAAGTACCTGAACCCAATGCGGCAGAAGCTTCTTCCAACTCTTTTAACATATCTGCATATATTTCACTTTGTGCATCATATTTTGGTAATAATATACCGTCAGTCACAGCTTTACCAGCTTCGCTATAAGGAATATCACCATAAAGGTCTGTAAGTCTTGAAAAGACAAATACCTTGAGTACTCGCACAATAGACTTCATTTCCTCTGGAGCTTCTTCTTGATCCAATTGAACTTGCATGTCAACAAGTGTTTTTACAGCATTGCCATAATAGCGATCGATCAAGGAGGAAGCATACCCTCTGTTCCATGTATATTTATCTCCTGACCAGTATCCTGCCGTTGTTGCATAGTGCTGCATCATGGTAGATTGATAGATCAAACCTGTTCTCCAATTTTCGTATCGCTCTCCAGATGTGAATAATTGGGCAGCGGTTAGCTTACTTGTCACTGGAACCTGACTTGGTTTTGTAGGGTTTACGTTAAGATCCTCAAAACCATTATCACACGAACCCAGTACCAAGGCAAATGATAGTATGAATAGTAATTTTTTCATTATTTTTTTTTTTAAAATTTAACATTTATACTAAGACCATAATTTCTTGTCGAAGGAACCCCAAAATACTCAAGCCCTTGGGAGTTACCTGTATTATAGGCACTTTCTGGATCAATATTATCAGCACTTCGCTTTATGTAGAACAAGTTTCTTCCGATAATCGAAATATTTGCACTTGTCAAGAAAGTCCTGTCCAAAATCTCATCTGGAAAATTAAATCCAAAACTGAATTCACGGAACTTAATATAATCAGCATCCTCTACGAATGGTTCAGCTAAACTGCTTAGTCTACCATAATAATTGGCTAAAAACTCTGGATCTATGGTTGCAGTAAACGAAGTTCCAGTTCCAGCATCAGCATCGAAGGTAGCTCCATCGACACCTGTAACCGTCAGTCCATTAGTCCTGCCTTCCAGAGTATTCTTATGCAAACCACTACTGTAGGCTATTGCATTGGTTCCAGCAAATACTTGTCCACCAAATTTACCATCAATCAAGAAATTGAAGTTAAAGTTACCAAATCTAAAATTATTGCTCCAACCCATTGACCATGGGGCCACACCATCACCTAAAATAATACGATCTCCTAAACGCGCCAATGGCACACCTTCTGAATTAAGGTCATAGACAATGTTTCCGCTATTGTCGCGAACAAAACCTATACCTACGATCTTACCAAATCGTTGTCCTACTTCATGTTGTATTCTTACATTTCGTGTACGTGGCTCATCCAAACTTACAGGTTGTGCTTCAGCATTGGTTTCAACAATTAAACTTTCATTGAAAGAACCGTTAAAACTAGAGACCCAGTTAAAGTTCTCAGTGCGAAC
>JABDKZ010000310.1 GCA_013001935.1 Maribacter sp. | reverse complement strand
GGTAAGATTAACGTATCAGAAAGCACCTATCTCCTGATCAAGGACAGCTATGAATGTGAACATCGAGGACAGATACATGTCAAAAACAAAGGTATGATGGACATGTATTTTGTACATGGGGAAAAAGTTGGAGCGTCCAAAAAAGCTAAGAAATCGAAAATAATCAATGTCTGATTATACAATAACCCAGAATTACATTTAAAATTCAGCGATCAACCGTATAGCTCCGGTTGCATCGACACCTTGTTCCTTGAATTCTGCACCCAGGCCAGTCTGTAAAGACCAATGCTTGGACAATTCGAGATGTAATTGTGGCATCACCAACAATTCCAATTCTTCATCTTCATCGAAATTTCCCGGGTCCGAATTATTAAATTCCAGTCCCAATGTGGTACGGTCTGAAATTTCAGCAAAAATAGTTGCATTGAGTAGCAGGGTTGTAGTTTTATTTTGGGAATCAGATCCCATTTGTTGGCGCACACCAAGTAATGCAAGAACACTCCAAACAGGACTAAACCTATAAGCAGGAATATAAAGAAGACTGATATCCCATTTATCTATTTTCCTAAACTTCTCGACCATGAATTGTGTTCCATGGATATACCGCCCAGAGGCAGATTTACCAAATGTATACTGCAATGCGGTTTTTAAGGCCTCGAGTTTGGCATCTTCAAAGGGAAGTTCGAATTCTACGGCAAAATTATCCCAAATAGCATACTCAATCTCCGGAGCCCAATCAATATGCCGGGAAGCGATAGAACTTAATGGAAATTCAGCCAGTACATTAACCTCCAACTCGCCCTGTTTGGCTCCCAATTCACGTACCAAATCAAAAATCATTGGTTCCGGAATATCGTGATGCTCCTCTGGCGATTCTTCTTGCGAAAACACCTGTAGCCAGAAACAGCAAAGACAAAATACATTGAATAGAATTTTTAAAACTCTTTGCATAGCTTCTTATTATAGTGAACTAAATTTACTAAACAAGTAGTTTAGGTACTAGCTTTTCTGTTCTTTATTGAAATACACTAGATAATAATACATTTGTTTCTCCTCGTCCCATCCCTTTTCAACGAATTTTTCTGCAGATTCAGGATTAATGAAGTCCATTTTAATCTGAATGTTGGTATCAAGATTGATCACGTTCTTGATCTTTTTCCGTGCATCGGAAACCGCTTTGTTCGCAATATCAAAAGTAGATACGTCCTCAATACTATACTTGGGTCCTTTTTCAACTTTGTAGTGTTTAAATTCTGGGATGAGTTCAGGATTCGCTATGACCTCGTTTAAGAAATTACTTTCCTCGAAAGCATCGTTTTTCGCGAAATGGTTTACAGCTTTGTTTATAAACAGAACTTCCTGTTGTTTATCTTCTGCGGGTAATACCACATCCTTGGCAAAGTTTTGACAGAATTTCAGATAGTTTTTTGTGTAAAAATTTTCATCTGCCAGGGCATCTACCCCTAGAAAGTCTTCAAGCCAATATTTGGCATCATAACGGTTGCTGTCAACAGAAAGCACTTTATACCCTTCTTCTTTATTTATATTGAAAATAAGGCATCCTTTGTCTAACTTATTAATATTTATACCTTGTTGAATTACAATATCCAAGTTGCTCCCTTTTTCTTCAAATTGAAGAAAATCATGCTTTAATTCACTTTTGAATATACCAACAGCATCAACTTTTACATTATCCAACAAAACTCCAGTTAAATAGGCAACATAGACTTCCCCACTTTTAATATGTGGGTGATTGGACTGATCAAAAAGATGACGTGCGATTTTTTTAGAATTTTCATGGGCGCTTGCCGGCGTATCGAATATTGCTGACACAATCTTATGAAGTTCATTGAATTCAACATCAACTTCGTTGGCCAACTTAAAATAATTTTCTTCTTTTTCCCGAAAGGGCCTAAAAAAATACTCCTTTAATAGCCCTGTGGTTTCATCATTTAGACGAACAATTTCATCGGATAAGAATATGCCTTCGTTCTTATTTTTATTGCCAACTCGGTGTAGCGAAATACTGTCGATTTGGGTGGGGTAAAGGTTGATCATATTTTAACTAAGGATTAAGGGTTATAGATGGTGGATTGATTTCGGTAAATCAATTTATTTATTGTTTCTTCAATTAAGTTGCTGAGGATAGAGCGATGAAAACTAAAAAACGTGTATTACAATCAGTTCCAATTTTCATCGAAATCCAAATCTTCGTAGTTGTCAAAGGTATCATCAAAGTCAATAGCGGTATTTTCGGATTCAAATTTCTTTTCTGGAGGTGATTCAGGCAATTCCCCAAAACTAAAGAGCATATTTGGATATGATATTCCAGGCTCATTTTTGACGATATCTGCCAATTCAACAAAGAAAGTCCACATATTCAAAAAATCATAAACGTAAATGAGTTTTGGTGTGTTTTGATTAAGTACATCCTCAAGACGGGTTTCATTCATTAGTCGAACATCAGAACCGCTTTCACTCATATCAAAAAGAGCGATTTCCTCATCCTGTTTCCAATCATCGTCGCAGGTATAGAACGAAGCCATTTCATTTCCCAAAAACCCAAACGATTGCGCAATGGCATTATGAAACTCTTCCATTGAATTGTTTGACTCTATTTCAATATCCCTAAAGATATCTTCGTTGGCGTCCAAAATTATTCGAATCTTGTATATCATTACCCAGATTTTTGAGAGGATGCAAAGTTACAAAGTTTTAGGACTTCTCTCCCCATAATAGGATTCCAATACCAAATAGAATTGAACTCCGAACAGAAGTGAGGCTAAAACCAAATGCAATGCTTGGCTTGTAAAGGGAAAATCCCAATAAAACATGACCATTCCGGTTATGACTTCAACGAGTAGAATGAGCAATACCCAATTGATTTTTGAAAGACCCAGATTTAATTTGTAGATCCTATAGGCCAAATAAAGATTAAAAAGGACTACCAATATTGAAAACGACCTATGAATATAAAATGACACCGTGGGATTGCTCAGCCATAAACCCTTTGCATTTTCGCCAACCAGGGCAATTTGGTCATCTACAAACTGTCTTACCTGGGTTCCTAGAACAATTTGAACCAAGGTTAAACCAAAAACTACAATCAGAAATAGCGTGGTTTTGGAATCGTAGGTAAAAAGTTTTCCCTGTTCCTTTGCAATAAAAACAAGGTAAAGCAGCATTGCCACTATGACCAGGGCCATGACCATATGAATGGTAATTTTAACCGGTTCCAAAACGGAATAAACTACTGTTGCTCCCAACCAACCTTGGAACCCCATCGCAAAAACCACCAGCCAGGACAAGAGGGTTACACTTTTCTTCTTTTTCCAATATCCGAAAGATGCAATTGCCAGCAGTAAGGTGCCAAGACCTGCCAAGGCACCAAAAAGACGATTTATAAATTCAATCCACGTATGCCAAGGATTGAACTTGGCATAGTCATGTTTTGTGTAAGCTTCCCAGTTTGCTGTATTGAAGTCCGATTTAGACTTAAAATCCCTGCTCGCCACCTGCAGCGATTCATCACGGATTATTACCTGTCCTTCATTGTATTCCTGATCCGGATGCCATTGCAATTCAGATGCGTTGGTCGGGGGAATAAAATGCCCAAAGCATTTTGGCCAATCAGGACACCCCATACCACTCCCCGTCATTCGTACCACGGCCCCTGCTATAATGACCAGATAAACCAAAGCCAAGGTAATTTTGGCGATTTTAAGGTAGTTTTTAAACATGTAATGGTAGTGTTTTAATGCGTGCAAAATTACTACACTTTTACCAATTTTCTCAATAATTAAGACATAATGGTTATTGATTGGTTTTAATCGATAATCCGATTTCCAAGCCCTTTTTTATCATAAACTCCTTGGCGGCTTCGTATTCATTGGGGATATCACCATCTAATATCGCCTCTTTAATTGCAGCTTTTATTATCCCAATTTCTTTAGAGGGTTTTAAGTCGAAAGTTTTCATGATTTCCTCACCTGAAATAGGTGGTTGAAAATTGCGAACGTGATCACGCTCTTCAACTTCAATAATTTTTTGGCGTACAATCTTGAAGTTATCTCTGTATTTGTTCTGTTTTCTAGGATTTTTGGTGGTTATATCCGCCTCACATAATGTCATTAGATCATCAACGAAATCCCCGGCATCGAAAACCAATCTGCGCACGGCAGAATCGGTCACGAAATCTTCGGCAAGGACAATGGGCCGAGAGCTCATCAATACCATTTTTTGTACGAATTTCATTTTTTCGTTCAAGGGCATATGCAGTCTTTTGAAGAGTTTATAGACCATTTTGGAACCTACAAATTCATGTCCGTGAAACGTCCACCCAATTTTTTTGTGGAATTTTTTTGTAGGTGCTTTTCCTATATCATGCAATAAGGCGGTCCAACGTAACCAAAGGTTGTCTGTTGTTTTAGCAATGTTATCGACCACCTCGAGCGTGTGCCAAAAATTGTCCTTATGGCGTTGACCCTCAACCTCTTGTATGCCTTCAAGCGCCGTCAATTCGGGTAGTATGTAGGGTAGTAATCCTGTTTTGTGCAATAGCGAAAGACCTATTGAAGGTTTTGGACAGGCCAATATTTTATGGAGTTCATCAACGATGCGTTCTTTCGAAACAATTTTGATACGGTCTTTATGTTCTGTGATTGCTTGTAATGACTTCAGTGCAATGGTAAAGTCTAACTGCGTAGCAAAACGTATGGCACGCATCATTCGTAAGGGATCATCAGAGTAGGTGATTCCGGGTTCCAAGGGCGTACGGATTATCTTTTTTTTAAGGTCACCTATGCCATCAAAGGGGTCTAACAAATCACCAAAATTGCCTTTGTTCAAAGACAGTGCCAACGCATTGATTGTAAAATCACGGCGTTCCTGGTCTTCTTGTAAGGTACCGTCCTCCACCACGGGCTTTCTACTATCCCGATGATAGCTTTCCTTTCTGGCGCCTACAAATTCCAGCTCCAGATCTTTGTATTTGATCATGGCCGTACCAAAGTTTTTAAAAACGGATATTTTAGGTTCCCCAGGCAATTTAGAAGCTACTTTTCTTGCTAATGCAATACCACTACCTACGGCAACGACATCAATGTCTTTAGGAATACCTTTTTGCAACAGATAATCG
>JABDKZ010000309.1 GCA_013001935.1 Maribacter sp. | reverse complement strand
TCAAATAAGATCATAACAGGATTAGCAATGATTTTGAGAATGCTTGTTCGTCAAAAGATCGTGATTATTTTGATCGCGATCATCCCAGCATTTTTCTTGTCAGTCGTGGAGTTTACTACATCAAATAGAATGCTTCCTTTTCAACTAGCCTCTGTTGGTGATGATGTTTTTATAAATATTACAGAAAAGGGTATTTCCTTCATTTTTTTTGCAGTTGCCTCGTCTGGGTTTCTGGTTTCATTTCTGGCACTTAATCTTATTCAAAAAAATAGTGTAGTAAACCGACGATTAATTATATGCGGGTATCATCCAATACAATTATTAATTTCAATTTTGTTGGCGCTGCTATTGATGATAATATTGATCGCAGTATATGTAGGCTTACTTACTAATGCCTTTTACACCATCGATCACCTTGGCAGTTTTATTTTCGGCTTAGTGTTAATAGGTTTCGTATATGGAAGTTATGGACTGGCCATTGGCAGCTTGATAAAAGGGGAATTAGAAGGTATTTTAATGATCGTACTACTCGTAAATATTGATGTAGGTTGGCTACAGAATCCACTTTTTTATGCTGAGGCACAAAACCAGATCATCATAAAATTCCTCCCTGCATATTTTCCATCCCAAACCGCTATTATTACAGCAATAACAGATTATTCTTCTGCCTCGGCCACAGTTTATGGTATAATGTACGGATCAATTTTTTTTATATTTTCAATGCTCATCTTTTTCAATAAAATGCGAACGAAATGAATAAATTACCAACTCAAATCAATAAAACTATCTATTCAATAGTCTTTCTGGTTATTATCCCTCTGTTTCTATGGTTCTGGGCAACCCATACAGAAGACCTTATCAATCTGCCATTAATCCAATCGACTTTAATTGGTTGGTTGCTAGTTATTGGGGGAGTTATATTGATGGCTTGGGCCATGTTCTCTTTAAAAAAATATGGCAAAGGATTACCTATGAATGCCTATCCACCTCCAAGATTTGTAACCAATGGTCCCTACAAAATTTTTAGACATCCCATATACTGGGGATTTAGTATGATTTTAATAGGATATTTTATAATCACTAATTCATCCAGTGGACTTTGGTTGGTAACACCCATAGCTATCCTTGCGATGATCGCACTTGTGATGGGTTATGAAGATATCGATCTAAAAAAAAGATTCCCAAATGAATCAATTAAAACCATTTTGGATTTACCGACAAAAATAGAAGAACCTGCTAGCATTAGGGCGAGACTCATTTCTTTGTTTTGGGTGATTGCTTCGTTGTTATTAAGTAATTTAATTATTGTGAAATTGGTTGGAAGTACAGCGGCTCTTTTAGGGAAACCATTGGTTTTACAATTCCCTGTCAAAAATCCATATTTACTTTTATTGACAGTACTATTTATATTGGCTATACCTTTTATCATCAAAAGAATGGATCACATTTTCAATTGGGTAATTACCAGCCTGATTGCTATAGGTATTTCCACTTTTATTGCATTACTATGTCCTGCGGTAGGGGCGCAATATCTTGCTGGTAAGGATGCTTTTGTCTATATGGTTCCCATTTTTTTGGTATTACTATCCATAAGATCTATTTTCAAGCATTCAAAAGGGCTAGGTATACTATTTAGTTTGATAGGTGTCTCACTTATGATAATACAATTAGCTTTCAGTAATTCGGCAGAACTACATTTAATCAGTTCTATTATAATCTTCCTGCTCGCAGCCTATTATTTTTATATCTGGCTCTTTTTAAAAAATGCGTCCGAAAAAATTGCTAATTCATGGAAAGAATGGGTATTTGGCAAAGTAAGGGTCATCAATCACGGCTTCTATGTAGGTTTTGGTAGCTTTCTTGGTATTTTACTTGCTGGAATATTGGTAGGCGACGCTTATGCCTGGGCCATACTCATGTTTGCTTTTGTAGTTGTTATTTTTTCTGCACTTTGGGCACAAGTCATTGAAGGATCTGAAAAATTAAAAAGACCCTTTGGTTATTATGGTGCCTTAGTAGGTATTATTTTTGCCAGCATTGCAGTATGGATTATGGGATTCAATGTTTGGGTTATTATAGGGGTCATATCAGTAGTGATGCCTTGGGTGCAAGGCATTGGCCGTTTTCGTTGTTTAGTAAACGGTTGTTGCCATGGTAGCAAAGTTGCCCATCCAGATATTGGTATACGATATTTTCATAATCGTTCTCGTGTTTGTGGTATATCACATTTAAAAGGCGAATTATTGCACCCAACGCCACTGTATGCGATGATATGGCTATTTTTGGTAGGCTTTGTTTTATTATTTCTTTGGCAACATGATTTTTCACCTTCTTTTATTTTTGGTCTTTATTTGATACTTACCGGCATTGGCCGATTTGTTGAAGAGGCCTATAGGGGTGAGGTTCAAACACCCATCTTTAACGGTCTTAGGTTATATCAGTGGACAGCAATCTTATCAGTTCTTCTTGGGATCATTATGACCTTAATTCATGTTAATGTTGTAGTTGTAGCATCTACTTTCGGCTGGATGACCTTGGTATCCGCCATTATAGGTGGACTTTTCACAGCTTTTGCTATGGGAGTAGATTTCCCTCAATCAAACGCACGATTTTCAAGGCTAGTTTGAGATATTTTGAAAAGGAATTTATTCCCATTTGTTTAATGTGATAATTTTCGAGTGTAATTTTGACTACTATAAATATTTTAAATAACACATTGAAGTTTAGATTTAAACTTCACGTTTGTTTTATTTCTGTTATTTCTTGTCGTAGATTAAAAATAGTAAATATCCATCCACTACTTTTTACGTATTAACTTTATTACACAAAACTAAAAAGTTTACCTCGAATAATTTGGTGCTTCTTTGGTAATGGTAACATTATGCGGATGACTTTCTTGAACTCCTGCTGTTGATATTTTAACAAAACGCCCAGTTTCTTTTAGCGTATCAATGTCCTTTGCTCCACAGTATCCCATACCTGCTCTTAGACCACCTATAAACTGGTGAATACTTTCAAACAATTCGCCTTTATAGGGCACACGCCCTACAATACCTTCCGGCACTAATTTTTTAATATCATCCTCTACATCCTGAAAGTATCTGTCCTTACTACCTTGTTCCATCGCTTCAACACTTCCCATACCACGATAAGACTTAAACTTTCGTCCTTCGTATATAATGGTTTCTCCGGGAGATTCTTTTGTGCCAGCCAATAAGGAACCTAACATTACGCAGTCCGCTCCAGCAGCTATTGCCTTGGGAATGTCACCTGTATAACGTATTCCTCCGTCTGCAATTACCGGAACTCCACTTCCTTTTATAGCAGCTGCAACTTCTAAAATTGCCGAAAATTGTGGAAAGCCAACTCCAGGAACTACG
>JABDKZ010000306.1 GCA_013001935.1 Maribacter sp. | reverse complement strand
AATCAAGGCATCTACAACCCCACTTTTTTCCCGTTCTTCCTTAGGAATACTGGCATGGGTCATACTTGCTGGATGGCCCGCCAAACTTTCCACTCCCCCCAACGATTCGGCCAAAGTAAATAATTGTAACCGCTCAACGATCTTAATCGCTTCTTCATAGTTGCTCCCTTTTGTGATAAATGAGATCATTCCCCCAAAACCGTTCATTTGTTCTTTGGCAATATCGTGATTGGGATGATCCTCAAATCCCGGCCAGTAGACTTTCTCTATTTTAGGATGGTTGGCAAGGTATTTGGCAATGGCAATACCATTTTCACAATGCCGTTGCATACGCACATGTAAGGTCTTGATTCCCCGTAGCACTAAAAAACTATCCATAGGACCACAGACCGCGCCACTTGCATTTTGGATGAAATACAATTGATCGGCCAATGCTTTGTCCCTGACCACCAGACCCCCAACAACAACATCGCTATGACCTCCCAAATATTTTGTGGCAGAATGCATTACGATATCAGCCCCTAAATCCAAGGGCAATTGAACATAGGGTGTAGCAAATGTATTATCCACCGCCAAGAGTAGCTTATGTTTTTTGGCAAGATGGGAAACCGCTTTAATATCTATGATATTCATCATGGGGTTAGTAGGCGTTTCAACCCAAATCAGTTTGGTCTTATCGGTGATATACCCCTCAATTTTCTTTGGATCCTGCATCCCGATAAAATGAAAGGTAATCCCATATTTCTCGAAAACTTGTTTGAAAAGTCTATAACTGCCTCCATATAAATCGTTGGTGGAAACGACCTCGTCCCCAGGATTCAGTAACTTAATTACTGCATCCATAGCCGCCAGACCGCTGGCGAAAGCAAGTCCGTAGGTACCATTTTCAATACTTGCCAAAGCATTTTCCAAAGCAGTTCGGGTAGGATTGGCACTTCGTGAATACTCAAACCCCTTATGTCCTCCAGGTGTGGTTTGTGCATAAGTTGAAGTTTGGTAAATTGGAGGCATTACGGCACCATAGGCCTTATCTGGTTCTTGACCGCCATGAATGGTTTTACTATTGAATTTTAAATCTTTTCTTCCCATAAGTCATAATATTAAAGACAGATTCAATACAAATGTATCGTTATCTTTTGGAGATAACAATGAAGCTGTAATTTAGTACCATCAAAACACAAGAACCCGATGAAAACCCCAATTCGCCTTTTACTCCTATTTCTATTGCTTATAGGTTGCAACGCTGACCACCGACTTATCTTTGAGCCCTATACGATTTCCGAAAATGCCTGTCCGGAGTGCCCTAATATTTCGATTGAAATCCCCAAGGCCCTGGAACAATCAAAACTTACAGAGACCATTAATACCGCCCTTGAGGAAGAACTGATTTCACTCTTGGCTTTTGATGATGAGATTGAAGCAACATCAATCTTGGAAGCTATTCAATCCTTTAAAAAAGGCTATGAGGAACTTAATAAGCTGTATCCTGATGAAACAGCAGGATGGGAGGCAAAAATTAGGGGAGTTGTTTCCTTCGAGGACAAAAATACCATCACCATCGCGTTGAATTCTTATCTTTTCACTGGAGGAGCCCACGGATATACGACTCGCAATTTTTTGAACTTTGACAAACGCAAAGGAAAAGAGATTGAAAACTGGGAGCTTTTCAAGGACCAAGAACATTTTAAGAATTTCGCTGAAGCAAAATTTCGTATGCAAGAGGATATACCTACCAATAATCCCATCAATAGCACAGGGTTTATGTTTGAACAGGATGAATTTTATCTGCCAGAGAATATAGGGTTTACCGAAAAAGGATTGGTCTTACTCTATAACCAATATGAGGTAGCTTCCTATGCCGATGGCGCCATTGAATTGGTCTTGCCCTATGACGAGGTGAAAAAGTATTTAACTAAGAAAGTGAAGTCTTAATCTTAGATTTCGCCTATTAGCATTTTTTCAAGCGACAGGATTACCCCTAGATGCAAGCCTTCATGAAACATATTGAATGCGATGGCATCTTCAATATCCTTCAAAGTGACTTTTGCACTTGTGGTATATTCGTTAAATTCCTGAAAAACACCATTTTCATAATCTTCTTGTGCCCACTCGACCGTTGAAAACAGGAATCCCTTGATCCTATCCATTTCCTCATCGGTAGCTGTTCCATCGGGAACGGTTCCCTTCCTGAATTTCTCTACAAGTTCATTGGGAACCTTCATTTTATGCCCACTTAAATTATAGACCAATAATTGTTGCGTAACCACGACATGGGCAATATTCCACCATATATTATTTCGGTAGCCATCGGGTACTTTTAGCAATTGATCCTTGGGAGTACCGGTAAGAATCTTATAGAGTATCTTGCGGTTCTGAAGCGTAATATTGAATATTTTTTCCAAGATGTTCAATTTTAGATAGGGATAAAAATAGAACTTTCCAGTGAAATTGGGTTTCTTTGTCCAAAGAAAAAGACGTAAACTACAAGTGATTAATTTTAGACCCTAACAATACTACCGATGAAAAAAATATACTATCTAAGCAGCTGCGACACTTGCAAACGAATTTTGAAGGAATTACAGCCCTTAGACGGATTTGAATTACAGGACATAAAGACCGAAGCAATGACCAACGCCCAATTGAACGAAATGAAAACCGTATCGGGCAGTTTTGAGGCGTTGTTTAGCAAGAGGGCAAGATTGTATAAAGAAAAAGGGTTGGCAACAAAGTCGCTTTCCGAAGTAGATTACAAAAATCTAATTTTAGAGCACTACACTTTTTTAAAGCGACCCGTCATTCTTTTCAACAATAAAATATTCATTGGGAACAGTAAAAAAGTAATTGAAACAGCTAAAGAAACTATCCACTCTTGAGTAAAAGAACCCTAGCCATTCTGGCTGCTATTGGTGCAACCAGCATTTATGGTCTCAACCATACCATAGCCAAAGGGGTAATGCCGCACTATGTCGGAGCCTTCGGTTTTGTGATGTTGAGGGTCATTGGTGCAGCCGCCTTGTTTTGGGTTATTTCTATTTTCGGACCTAAGGAAAAAATAGAAAAAAAGGATTATCTACGCATGCTTATTTGTGCCATATTGGGTATGGGGGTGAATATGTTGGTTTTCTTTAAGGGCCTTTCGCTTTCAACACCTATAAATAGTGCCGTTTTGATAACCACTACGCCCATAATCGTTTTGATTATGTCTGCCGTTTTGATCAAGGAAAAAATTACCCAAAGAAAAGTTCTGGGTATTTTTATCGGGCTGATTGGCGCTTTGGGTTTGATACTATTTGGTGCTGAAATAAGACAGGACGCACCGAATATTCCGCTGGGCAATTTTTTGATTCTAATGAATTCGGTCTTTTATGGCACCTATTTGATATTAGCTAAAATATTGATTTCAAAATACCATCCATTTACTTTTATGAAATGGCTTTTTTTATTGGGAATTCTCATATGCCTGCCTTTCGGATATCAAGAGCTAACTGAAATAGAATGGGCGCTTTTACCTTTCGATATTATTTGGCGGATTGTCTTTGTAATCATCGGCACTACTTTTTGCACCTATCTCTTCAATATTTATGCCCTAACGCAATTAAAAGCTTCTACTCTAAGTGCTTTTATTTATGTGCAACCCATTCTTGGAATTATTTTCGCCATAGCAATGGGAAAGGACACTTTAACAACCATAAAGATTTTAGCTGCATTGATGGTTTTAGTTGGCGTATACTTATCCAGTAGAAGAACCCAGCTGTCAGGTACAAAGTAATCATCAAACTCTTTTCTAAACATTCTCGTCCAATTATTTTATTATGCATGCATAAGAATCGTAAAAATACCATAGTTTTGGAAAACCGTGAATAGGTTCCGGAAAGAATTTATTCCTACTTTTAAAACAATAAAATCAAATTATGAGCAGTAAAGCACCTTTTATAAAAGACCTTTCCCTACCGGCCATTGCGGCACCAATGTTTTTGATTTCAGGACCAAAATTAGTGATTGAATGTTGCAAAAATGGTATTGTAGGCACCTTCCCTGCACTTAACCAACGTACGAGCGAAGGTTTTGAGGAATGGCTCATCGAAATTAAGACCGCCTTAGCGACTTTTGAAAAAGAGACCGGTAAGAAGGCCGCTCCATTTGGGGTGAATCTTATTGTACACCAAACAAATCCACGATTAGAGGCCGATATAAAACTCTGTGTAAAACATCGTGTTCCTTTGATAATCACTTCCCTTGGTGCCGTCTCCCAAGTGGTTGATGCCATACATAGTTATGGAGGACTCGTTTTTCACGATGTAATCAAGAAAAGACATGCGCAAAAAGCTGCCGGGGCTGGAGTTGACGGACTCATCTTGGTTGCCGCTGGGGCAGGTGGTCATGCGGGAACCATAAACCCAATGAGCTTGGTTGCGGAGGTTAAAAAATTCTATGATAAGACCATTATACTTTCAGGTTGCATAAGCACAGGAAGAGACATTGCCTCCGCTTTGCAAATGGGAGCAGATCTGGCTTATATGGGTACACGATTCATCAATGTTAAAGAAAGCAAAGCAACAGATGATTATAAGAAAATGATCATTGATTCGGGCGCAAGTGATGTAATCTATACTGCATCAATTTCAGGGGTACATGCTAATTTCTTGGGAGCCAGTTTAAAAGCGGCAGGGATTACAGAGGAAGATTTGAAAAAAGACACCAAAATAGATTTCGGCAAAGAAATGGATACAGAGGCCAAGGCCTGGAAAACCATTTGGTCCGCCGGGCAGGGAGTGACAACCATTGAAAATGTATTGCCGGTTTCAGTATTGGTAGATGCCTTGAAATCGGAATTTAAATCAGCAATTGAAGCGCAAACTAAACTATTGGAGACTTATCCCAAATAATCCAAAAAAATCTATTTAAAGAAATAATGCCGTTAATTACTTCAGATTATAATCCACCATTCCCATTTAAAAATGGCCATGTTGCGACCTTTTTTTCAGGATTGGTCAGAAAAGTTGATGGCGTTGTCCAAGAGCGTGAAAGAATACGTTTAACTGATGGTGATTTCTTGGATTTGGACTGGAGTTTTTCATCAAAGGCAACCAATAAAGTAATGATTCTTCTTCATGGTTTAGAGGGTCATGCCCAAAGACCCTATATTACCGGAAGTGCCAAACTGGGCAATTTCAATGGATATGATGCCTGTGCAGTTAATTTTAGAGGCTGTAGCGGAGAAATGAACAACTTATATCGCTCCTATCATTCTGGTGCCACTGAAGATTTAGAAGCCGTTGTTTCCCATATATTACATTCGAATA
>JABDKZ010000292.1 GCA_013001935.1 Maribacter sp. | reverse complement strand
AGCGCAACGTAAGCCATTATTGATGGTATTGGCAAGATTTTTTGTGGTGCGGAAGTAGACGAACCTTCTTACTATTTAGATAAAAGCCTTGAGATCATAAGAGCCTTCGGGGGGCTGCGCAGGCGCCGCAAAAAATGGAGTGATATTTTACTCAGCCTAAACAATTAAACGAATGTAATAACTATTTTCTGAATTCAGACACAGTTAAGCTATTGTAATAGTCAATCGACAGCTGATATCGTTTTGTGGGAAAGGTTACTAGGACGTTACGATATGATTTTTGCGAAAATCGGGTTACTACTTTTTTCTTTAATCGGTTTGGGGGTATTTACGAGCTCTCTCTTACAGATTATCAGCTTCTTAAAATGTCAAAAATGGCCAAAAACAACAGGCACAATAGTAAATACAACAATAAAAGTTACTGGTGGCACTAGAGGGGGCACGGCTGATATGTCTTATGCAACAAAGAGCTACTCATACCTACCAGTTATAACCTACCAATACGAGATTCAAGGTAAAAAACACACGAACAACGTTCGTTGCTTCGGCGATTTTGGTGCGAGCGAAGAAAGAGCCAAGGAGATACTTAGCGTATACATTCAAGGTGAAAATGCATGCGTGCATTACAACCCCAACGATGCAAAAATATCGGTTCTAGAAACCAATTTCAAAATCGGACTTTTTCTACCAACCATTATAGGCCTTGTTATGGCTGGCACGGGCATTTATGCCTTTCTTTACAAATTCCAATAAGGAATATGAACGTCCACTTTGCCGTAAGATAAATTTTGTCAGTGGATAGCAGCATCCGAAATTAAGCATACCCCATTGCAGACAATCAGTGTCTTTCAAAAAACTTCCAGACCTCCTCTGCCATTTCCGTATCTTTGTTCTGATTTCCGACAATTTTACGATAAAGCCATCCGTAGTACTCGTTTAAGCTTGGCTCTGTATGGCCGCCACCTCGCACTTCATATAAAATAACCTCTGTATTGTTTTGGCCGCCAACATATTGTTTCACAACAACGCTACTGTCATCACTTTTGTTGAAGTTCTGCAAATACTTGACTGTGGGGTTGGATGTTATGCCGTTATTAGCCAGCCAATATTTTACTGTATGTGCTGTAGAAAGCACTATGCCTCTTGCTTCCTTGTGCGAATTGCGTCGCCCTACACCGCCGCCATTATAGGGTAGAATGGGATCGGTCGTACCATTCATGATCAAAACTGATATCGGGCCCGTGGGCTTCTCGCAGGCATTGTTCCTAGGCATAGCGGCAACAACAGCTGCAATAGCACTGAATTTCTCAGTACTTTCCAGCGCCAGGCGATAAGCCATGTGGCCACCATTGGATGTGCCGTGTGCATATATACGTTTTTTATCGACCGGGTATTTCCTGGAAACGCTATCAACGAGGACATTAAGAAATTTAACATCATCCGTAGAAGGGTTAGACGTTGCGTCCCGCCTACAATCATTCCAACCGCGATATTTATCCGGTCCAATTTCGCCATCAGGCACTAAAACAATCCACCCCTCCCTTTCAGCTATGCTCAGCCAAGCTTTGTAAGGTGCTGTTCTCTTATTCTCTCCTGTCATGGTATCGGCATCACCTCCATGTCCGTGGAGTAAAAGGACTAAGGGCATAGGCTTTCCAGAACGCCTCTTGGGAAGGTAAATATCAAAAGTGCGTTCGTGCCCCTCAATATTGATGCGCTGATCTTTCAGTAATGCAGCACTAGCGCTAATGGGAATAGAGGCCAACATAATCATAGTTATGATAAGAAGATGCCTTAGCATTATAATAGAACCCTGTGGCTATTAATTATTTCATCAAAATCAGGCTAGCATAGATTACACCACAAATTAACATTGCCATAATAGTGCGCAAGCTTTTCATTCATCTCAAGCCAAACAAAAACCTTTCGACTGCTTTGGTTGGTTTATCGTTTGCTACACCAAAATCCATGACCAACGACTTGTGGGTTTCATTGTCAAAATGGAGAGCCTTTGCTGAATGGCCGGCATTTACCAGTGCCTTTTGATAGTGCTTTGCCGTCATAAGAGAAATATATCCCTTACTTCCCTCCTTGGTTGAAGGGTCGGCCGATATAAGAAGGGTCGGAGGAACGTTTGCTCCTTTGATGTAATGAATAGGCGACCCTTCAAGTTGTTGTATAGCGTTTCCACCAAATAGGTGCTTTATAACAGGTACTCTTGATTGCTTATCACTGCCACTCATCAGCTTTAAAGCATAAGGGACATCATACGCATGCGCATCAAACGAAATCGATCCTGCTATATGATCGAGAGAGAGCCCTGCATTTTGCAAATAACTATCATCGCTCGATAGCAATGCAACTAGGTGAGCTCCGGAAGAGTAGCCAGCAAGTAAAATCTTTGAGCTCTCGATACCATATTCGCCTCTGTTTTTGACCAACCAAGACATTGCTCGTGCAATATCTTGCACTTGCTCCCTATAAGTTACTTTCTCTTGAATATTATTAGGGCGCGTTGATAAACGAAAATTAGGAACGGCTACCGCATATCCCTTATTGATAAACCACTGCCGTAGAGCCTTAGTTTTTCGAATATGATTCTTATCTCCGCTAACCCAACTCCCTCCATGCACAAACACCAATAACTTTTTAGGAGTAGTAGCGCTCTGATCGTAATACAGGTCTAAAGTAGAAAATTTTTCAGATATACTGGATGAGTGTCTATAAACAATATTCTCTAGCATTCTCATGCTCATCTCTTCTGAATTGGCTACAGATGAATTCTGAAATAGTAGCGCTCCTAAAAACATCAAAAATAATATTAAAGTCCGCATTATAAACTCCTTTCACATATCTCTTATACGAGACAACTGTAAAATACCCTTCTAAAGAAGATGATTGGCAAAAAAAGCAGGGATTTGCTTGAAAACTTACACACTTTTTTACTAGGGAAGTTGTTCAGTTTTTACAAAATCGTAGAGAGTTTATAAGAAATATGTATGTATAAATTTTACAAAAATACCAACCTCTAAGGTTTGCATCTTTCGGTTTTATTGCTGGCCCGATATATGCTGCTTTTTATCTCAAGGTTTGTAAAATCGATGATAAGCGGATTTTGGGGGCCTAGGAGAGGGGCTGAATGAGAGAATGTTTGCGACTTGAGCGCATTCTCATCGCTGTCACCAGTGTGTTTTATATTCACGACAACACCATATTGTCTAATGACATCGCCCGGTTTCAAAGTGCCAACCTTTTTAACAAAGCTTTTTTTATCCTGGTGTGCATCGTCCAATACATTCAATATAGCGATATTGTTAGCAAGGTCGTCGTCATTTATCTTTAACTCAGCAAAGCATGGATCAGAACGGTCATCCTCTCGTGCCTGATTTGTCCATGTGATTGTTCTTCCGTTTTTTTCAAAGTTGAGATTTCTTATTGCGTTATTTGAAGATAAGCGACCCCAACCAACTACAAGCGTATATGGAATCTGTTCAGCATATTGAAAATCTTCTGGCTTATTCTCAAATACAGCCAAGACGCGAGCCCATTGATTGATGCCAGTAACGCGCTGCGCTTCAGTGGTATCACTGAAAGTCTTAAAAGGCCAATTATAGGAACCACCGCCTGTTTGGGGGCGAGTTGTGGCATCAACACTTCCCTCTTTGAATTTAGCGAGATAATCACTATCGCTTTCTGCCCCACATGCAGAAACCGTGAATAGAATCGTGATTATTAATGAAATGCGTAGCATGTTAAGAACCTTTCGAAATAACTATTTCCTTGAGAAACATTACATATGCAGCCCGACAGAACAAATTGGACCAAATCTTATAAAAATTATACCAATGCATTGATCGTGATTTACCATTTTTGACGAAGTTCTGATTTTTTGTAATGGCCAGAATAGGCTATGTAACATTTGGCAATATGATCATAATAGAGTTTATCGGCCTTCGAATTTATAAACTCTTCCTTCGTTTTTATGAGTTTTCTCCAAAAATTGTGTCTGCAGGTGCAAAATGCTTTCGAAGCAAAATTTGGAAAAAACTTTCTAAACTCTAAAAAGGAATACTCGTTACTATTGGCCGTACTTCTAGCTTTTGAAATC